>DATGXG010000039.1 GCA_035299085.1 Bacteroidales bacterium
GATTTCAGGACCCTATTCATGGAATATTACGGCGGGCACACAAGGATGGCAGGAATTTGCGCTTCCGATGCCGGTTCCGTTGGTTTCAGGAGGAGTATATATAGTATCAGTGACGACGGGAAGCGACAGGAACTTTGTATACACTGCAAATTTGACTTTAGTGACACCAAACGATGGGATAGAGTTTATTAGGAGCACTAACTCAACCATTGGTGGCACACCTTCAAATTCAAATGCGAATTCGTTTTTCAGGGATGTGGTGTTTGTACCGGAAGGCGGGCCTGAACTAAAGGCTACTGATCAGCCAGAAATAACAAAATCACTCCATGATATTACATTGGATGCTATATTATATCCCAATCCTGCCAATCATTTGGCATATATCCAGTTCAAGGTACCTACGGAGGGTGAAGCATCGGTTGAAATATGCGCTATTAACGGAAGTCTATTAATAAATTCAAGGATCAAAATCATAGATGACAAAATTGAAATTGATCTACAGGAATTGAATCGAGGAATCTATTTGATTCGAATCATGCTTAATGACCAAATAAAAGTTTTTCGAATTGTAAAGAACTGACAATAAAAGAGGGGTGCTTCTAAACGAGGCACCCCTTTTATTAACTGACTATGAAAGTCAGATTACAAGTGTTTTTTAACCAGGATCCGTTTCATCTGGTTTTTTATGGATTGCATCACCAGCTCTTTAGTCCACAGAACAGGATTATTTGTCCAACGCTGGGGATGAACAGTAATCATCATATGATCTGGTAGTATCTTTTCTTCTGCGGCTCTGATTATATCAAAAGTAGAGTGGAAATTATGCCTCAATATCCTGTTCTCATCCCTATAAACCTTTAACCTTCCATCCTTCGTCATTCCAACAATCTCCTCCACTCTCTCCTCTCTCCTCTCTGCTCTTTCTTCACCACCGATTACCGAATACCGATTACCTTTGGCTGCAGTAGGTTCAGCATGGGAGACGCTTACTTTGTCTCTCACACTCACGCTCTCCCCGTCCCATCTTCTTCCAGTATCAGTTAAATAAAATACCCTTGTAAAGTTCATATCTAAATAGGGTTCAAACTCAATTCCAAAGTCTTTATAACTATATTTTTCCCAAAGTTGCCGATTATCATATTTGCTCAACGGGCTTCCATGCATGCATATGGTTTTAACCGGGTAAAACTGGCGGAAATATTTGAGATTTTTTTCAAAACTTCTAATTGCTTCATCAAGATTGCCTTTACATAATGTCAGATCTTCATAATGATAACCGATTTCATGGCCAAGTGATGCGATTTGTTCGATTATTTTCGGGTTGTTACTTTGAGGAACTATTCTAAAATAGTAAATACCAATTAATTTAAAATCATATTCAATTTTGGATATTTGTAAAGAATTAAAAGGCATTTTATCTACATCATGCCTAAAAATAATATTATTAGCTGAAGATGTATCAGAAAATAAATTATTGGTCAATCGATTAATTAGGGATTTATATGAATCTAAAGTAAAATCTAACACCACAGTATTATTTAAAGTTATTTTGATATAATGGATTATCTCGTATAACCTGTATACTTTTAGGAAAATTTTCTATAAACCAAGTGTAAAAACTTGTAACATCCATTTTTTCCTTAAGTAAGGAATTTCTACGTTCGTTAAAAATATCCCTTAAATTTGGAGTATTAATTAATTCATCAATCTTATCAAATAATTCTTTCTCATTTCCTGATTTTATACCAAATCCAAGATTATATTTATTTTCAATTTCATTCAAATAGCTAATTTTTCCTACGAAATCATTATATCTTATAAATGGTGTGCCTAATAAACCTGCTTCAGTACACATGGTTTGACTATCACCAATGAAAAGGTCAGCATAGGCTATATAATGATGTATATTATTCAAATTTCCTTTAAATCGATAGGGTTCTAATTCTTTTAATATTGGTCGTTCACTGCTAATAATAACTTTCCCCTTTTTTTTAAGTTTTGATACTAAATCTTTTGCTAACTTATCTGAGATACCAGATTTCCCAGAATCATGATACGCTGTAAGACCCGAAAACCTGAGAATAAAGTAATTTTGGTTATTATTTATTTCAACTAAATTACGATTTGGTTTAAACCAATTAGGATGTAAATATGCAAGTTTTTGAAAACCATCATAAAAAATAGTTTTCTTATTCCAAAGGCTATTATTTACACATTTTGGAGCCAAAATACAATCAAAAAATGGATAGCAGGTAAGGGCTCCTAAAAACATAGTCAAAGAAAGATTAACATCATCTTCACCAAAAAATAAGGCTGGAACCTTAATAAAACCTGATATTTGGCCAATTTCTGGAGAAGTACCGATCATCAAGTCGGGATTGAAATTCTTAGCTACTTTGTATAATTCTTTATTTCTTTTAATTAAAGAAGCAAGTATAGAATATAGATTCTTTTTTCTATATCCCCTTGAAATTTGAATGAAATTGAGATTTTTAACCAATTCAATTAAGATATCCTTGTCCTTAATGGTTATTAAAACCTCATGCCCTTCATTTTGCAAATTGTTTATTGTGTTTTTAAATAAATGGTAGTGAGCAGGATGATTTAAGTGGAATAGAAAACGCCTTTTATACGGAGTAACTTTCATTTATTTTATTCGCTATTGTAATTATATGTTTTTTAGATACCAATGAATGAATTGGTATTACAATAATATTATTAATAATTTTTTCAGTATTTGGGCAATCTCCCATTTTATATCCAAATTCTTTTGCCCATTCAATGCATTTGAAGAAATGTTTACCTGCCTCAATATTTACATCTAATAGTTCATTAATTAAGTTATCCCTATTATTAATTAATATGGGAAATGCATAAAAATTAGGACAATTACCGTTTTTCAAATAGTTTATAGTAAGTTTTATTTTTAGTTTAGTAACTAAATAATTCGCATTTTGTTTGTGTATATCTCGTAGGGAGTTACAAAGTGTAAAATTCTGAAGTAATAGAGGTTTAAGCCATTTATGTCCTTTTCTTTGATTGAAGGAAAACTTATTGAGAAAATCTGTATGAGAATCTAACTTTTTTCCAATTTTAAAGGTAAACAAACCATAAATTGGAGGCTTTAATATATATGAAAACAAAAATAGTTTACATAGATCCTTAAAAGATAAAAGAATATTATTATTCGGTAATTTGTCATATTCCTTTTTAAAATTTGGGAATACATCTGGTTTATTAATTATACTAAATCCTCCATTTCCAATAGGTGGGAACTTACCTAAACCTGTTGAAAAAAACGAGGCATCCCCAAACAAGCCTGTATATTTACTATTATATTGTGATAAAAAAGAATGAGCACAATCCTCGATTATAATTTTACCTTTTGCGATTTTAAATATTTCTTCAATATTCTCTGGAAAACCGAACGTATGAGTAATTATTAATACATCTATTCGAGTTATTTTATTTTGGAGGTCAACTAAATCTAATTTTAAATCATTTGTCAAATCGATGAATACAATATTATGACCTGCTTTCTTTATTGCTTGAAAAACGCTTTGGCAGGTATATGCTTGAATACCTATAGTTAAAATACTATCTGAAATAGAATTCAGAAGTACTCGTAAAGCCACTCGAGCAGAGTTGTAAAAGAATGTATGTTTTTCAGGAAAGGGCTCATTATAGACTAAACGTGATTTTGGCCTAGGAAAATATGAGTAAAAAGGAAAACTGTAAAAAAATCTAGGTAATAATTTATAAGTCATTCGGATTAATATTTTTAATAACTTTAGCTGGATTACCTACTGCAATTGAATTATCAGGAATATTTTTTGTTACAATTGATCCTGCACCAACCACAGAACATTTACCAATTTTAACGCCTGGAAGTATAGTGACATTAGCTCCAATCCATGAATCATTATCAATTTCGACATTTTGTGATAAAACCGGAAATATTTTAATAAGTTTTGAATAATTCGGGGATGAATCAGTTATTATTAAAACATTGGGCCCAATAGAAACTCGGTCCCCAATAAATACATTATCCTTACGAGTTTTAAGATCTGAAATTTTCAAAGATGATGGTAAATAAACCTTATTACCGATTTTGTAGCCAGCCAAAATCAAAACAAATCTTCTTAAAGTAATTGCTGGAAGGATTGGATATATTATTTTAAGGAACTTTTTTAAATATGGGTTAAAAACCATTTTACATTTTTTAATACCAATATACCAATTCTTCCTATAATCATTAATAAGGGCTTGTGTATTATTTGAAATCTGCCCAATTCTACCAAATTTTTACTAAATTTTAATTTATGTTCTCTAACTCCATATGGTTTATTTGGCATACCTGCACCACCAAAATCAAATATTTTAAATTTGTGTTCATGACTCCAGATAAGGACATTATAAATTAAAAAATCATTAGGATACTTACTTTCCTCATTTTCCTTTGTACCGGCATACCAATCATAAACCGTATCATTAAATATAAGTTCTATTCTCGTGGCAATTTGCTTATCGTCCAAAAATGCACTAAAAACTTTTAACCGGTTTATTGGGTTAAGTTCCTTAAAAGCAGTAATGAAATATTCCTTTTTAGGACATGGTAAGCCTAGTTTATAATATGTTGATAAGATTAACTCAATTGATTCTAAAAACTCACTTAAATCAGTAATTTCAATAAATACAAGTCCTTTATTCTTACTTTTTGTAATATTCCTTTTCTTATTTTTGGAAATCCCCTTTTCCAACGTATTTAAATCCTCAACATTGATTAATATATTAAGATGAGGTATATAATTAAAGCCATATTTTTTAAAGATGTCATTTGATTCTTTCCAATTCCATTGGTTCCTTATTTGAGTATAAATTACCTTTCCTTTAATAATTTTAAGGTATTTTTGTAATAAGATTTCAAGAGTTTCCAGTGATTCATCAATAATTAATGGTCCTCCTATTATTATTGAACGAGATGTAAATCTTCCAAAAAAGCCGTAATGTTCCTTGTAAATAATCGCTAATAATATACCAACTACCTTATCTGATTTATCAACTGTAATTATAATTGGTTCACAATTAAAAGTTCTTTTATGTATTTCATAATACTCATAAGATTGAAATATGTTTCCATGAGGATGTTTCGAAACCAAAGCCTCCCAGTCGTTTTTATTTATCACTTAAGACCTCCTTATAAATTTCAAAAATTTTTTTAGAAGTTGATATAGAATCTAATCCCAATTCTAATATCCGTTCCACACCTTTTATTGGTCTATTATAAGCTAATACATCTTTTATTTTGTTAGAAATTTCAATTGGATTATTTGAAGTTATATAGCATCCATCCATTTTATTAATTATTACGCTTATATCTCCAACATCAGTTGAAATTACTGGACAATTACATGCTAGTGCTTCCTTTATTACTTGAGGAGAGCCTTCAGAAAAAGAAGTCATCAATACAAGATCCACTGCATTTAAAAGAGTTGATACTTCCATTCTTGAATATCCCTTTAATTCTATCATTTCAACAATCGAATCAGAATTTAAACAGTGTAATGCCTTTTTTGCAAGTTGATAGTTTTTAACATAGTTATTATAAGATCCAGGGAATAAAATATATTTTTTAGTAGTATTTAGTCCTAATAGCCTTTTACTTTCATTTTTGTCTAAAGGTTTAAAAATAGATAAATCTACACCACAAGGGATAATTTTTTGAATGTTTCTTGTTAATTTCTTAGCTAGTTTTTCAGATACAAATATGCACTTTGCAGAAAGGAAAAAAGCTATTCTAGAAAAAAACCTGTTATTTCCAAAGTTAATATCGCTCCCATGAAATGTAACTACAACTGGTGTTTTTCTTTGTAGATTAGCTATAAGTCCACTTAAACCATAATGAGCATGGATAACATCTGGCTTAAAAGTCTTTATCTTATTTTTTAAAGGTTTGAGATTTTTAAGGTAACCAAATGCACCCTTATTAACAATAACATAATATTCAGTACAAATTTCTAGTTCATTTAAAGATAAAACTTGATCAACAATATAAGGACTTATACGATTATTATTACCGCTACAAACAATTAAGACTCTCATTTTCTAAAACCTATAATTTTCGCTGGATTTCCAGCTATAATAGCAAAATCTGGGATGTCTTTAGTTACAATTGAACCTGCTCCAATTATTACACCATTACCTATATTTTGAACTTGAGGTAAAATTATGCAACGAGTACCAATCCAAACATCATTTCCAATTACGAGTTTTGTTTCTATAGATGCTCCTTGTTCAGACATAGGAATGTCTATTCGATGAAATGTATGATTTTTATTTAATATGATGACTTCCTCAGCCATCATTACATTGTTCCCCAGAATGATATTGGAAGGAACTTTACAGCGTTTGCCAATGCCAGATGAATTACCAATTCTAATTTCAAATCCTGAACCAAAATAACAATTGTTTTCAATATTAACAGATTTTCCAACATATTTAAAAATACCTTTAACTAATATATACCTAAATTTTTTACATAGTTTTCCTATTAATGGGAAAGTACTTTTTGGTAAATTGTTAGCAAGGGTGTAAAAAAAGAATAATAAGATGTATCTAATTGCTAACATATTTCTTGATAGGTAATATTTTTTATCTTCGAAGGATGAAAGAATAAGAAACCAAGAATTTGCATAACATCTCTTAATAAGTAAAACAATATATTTTCAAAACGAGTAGATAAGTCATATCTTTTATTAAATGAAACTCGTAATAAAATAACCATAAAATAGGCAAAAAGAATGTAATAATAGTTTAATGTTAGTGATAAGATTAGAAAAATTATTAGGGAAAGCATAGAATAATCTTGTTTCATCATGAGCTTCCATGTCGATTTATTGAAAATATTTCTTCTGTATAGATAACATCTTCCCCAAAGATGACTTTTATCGAAAAGCATTAACCATTTTCTTCTTCGATGAGTATATGAAATTGTATGGTGTATAGCTGCAATAATTGGTAATCTGTGAAGATAGATTCCTTTTTGTGCCAATCGTAAACCCAAATCAAAATCTTGACTACGTTTAAATTCATTTCGCATTCCGCCCACACTGTTCCATATTCTCCTTTCGATTAAAAACAATCCACCAGTTTTGTAATCTATAAGTATTTCTTTATTATTATACATTAAAGTTTTATATACAATTTCATTGCTTTTATCGTAATAATAATTAAAAAAGTCTCCAGAAATAAAAGGATAAATTAAGTTACCATTTAACAGAATAATAGATAAAAAACCTGGAATAATTTCCATATCACCGTCGATAAAAAATAGTATTTTTCCCCGCGATTTTAGAACTCCTATATTTCTTGCTATTGCTGAATTATGGTAATTTAATAATTTAATTATTCTGACATTTTTGAATCCTTGAACTATCCTGATACTGTCATCGATTGAACACGAATCAACATAAATAATCTCATATTCGATTATATGATCCGAGCTAATGCTATTTAGAATGCTATTCAAACATCTTGATAATTTTGGACCTTCATTTTTTCCTATGACAACAAAAGAGATCACCTTATGTAAGGATTATAATTAGTAATTTTATTTCTAAAAATTAACCATAAAATACCAGAACAATAACCACGCAAGAAAGAAAAATTCTTGTTTCTTTGTTCAACTTTAGAAAATATAGATTTAAAAACGAACTTGGTTAGATTCTTGCCTAAAATATAAATAAAAACCAAGAAGTTTAGATTACGATATAAATAGATTAGAGAGCTCTTACTTCGCCAATAACAAACTGGTAAAGAGAACCTCTCTCCTTGTCCGGAAGAAAGACTTCCAATATGCCAAATCCTAGCAGTTGGAGTGTATATTAACTTATAACCCTTTCTTTTTGCTCTTAACGCGAAATCTGCCTGTTCAGAATACATAAAGAAGTATTCACAATAATAGCCAACATCAAATAATATATTATAAGGTAATAACCAAAAAATATCATCAAGCATATCTCGCTCTTTTTCAATTTCAAATTGCCCCCTATCTTCCTCATCTTTACCAGGATAAACCTCTTTAAGTAGTATTTTATTTGAAAAATTACTTCCAATGTATTGAATTTTGTTAGGATTATTATAATGATATACTTTACCAGAAACAATTGCCTTATTATTATGTCTTTGACAGCATAATACCAAATTCTTTATGGAATCCTTATCTATATTGGTATCATTGTTCATAATAAGAATATATTCTGGAATTATATCTCTTATGCTTTTTAGACCCAAGTTTACTCCTTTTGCATAACCTAAATTGACCTCACTTCTTAATATTGTTACCTTTTCAGATTGGATTTTATTTAGTATTTTATAATTTTCTTCTGTTGAACCGTTATCTATTATTGTAAGATGAAAATCTTTATAATTGGAATTCAAAATAGATTTAGTGCAATCAATCGTCATTTCAGGTTGATTATAATTTACAATATATACAAATACATCAGTTTTCATTTTAAACTTCTGGTTAGAGATGAATTTACTAAATTAAATATCAAACAGATAAGGAAAGAGGCATCAGCTGACATATAATACGATATCATATTCCTACTAGTAGAATGGATAACCAATATACTTATTAATCCAATAGCTAAAGACCTAAATCTATGACTTTTATATACCTTTATTTGAAAAAGATATATGAAAATTGAAAATAAGGTACCCCAAATCAATAATAATCCAACTATCCCACCCATAAGTATTATTGAATGATTTGCAATATGCCCGTCATAATATTCAGCTGAAATTTTGCTATATCCAAATCCAATGATAGGACTTTCTTGAATTTTTGACATAATCTTAGGCACTCTTTCAGAAAGCCGAATTAGTGTTCCTTCTGCAGTAAGATTTCCTTCAGCTAAACTCTCAAGTGTTGCAAGCCTATTTAAAGATAATTCTAGGTTTCTTCTAATCGGCGATGGAATAAGAAAGTATGTTATTACTAATAATATTAAACTGGAAAAGATTAATGCAATGTTTTTCTTTTTAGTAATTATAAAAGTGAATAAAAAATAAAGTAATAGCAATGCTGATGCGATCATCCAACCTCTTGTAGCACTTAAAAATATGTATAAAATAGAAATAGTTGAAACCAATACCAAAAACCTAGATTTAAATGCTTTTTCCTTATTAACTATATAATAAATTGAAATTATAATGCTATACAAAGACAATACTATACCTCCAGTTAGTCTAACTAGTTCCTCTTTTTCTAGGATAACATTTTTTGAGGCGCTGTTAAATGTTATCATATTATATATTTTGCCTCTAAGACCAATATCTAGGAATTCAATCAGGTTATGAATAATTACAAAATAGAAAATTATTGTGTTGAATTTAATAAGTTCCTTTTCATTAAATATGATTGGTATTATTAAATAGAGTAAGAATGTTGGAAGTACCTGTAAATAAGTAAAAGAACTTTTTATATTTATTCCAAAATATAGACCTAGGATCAACAAAAAAATTAGATATATACCAATTAAAATATAGAAATTCCTAAAATGATTTAAAATGGTTGGCTTATTTCTTTTATTTAAGTAATATTTAATGAAAATTGCTAAACAGAAAATTGGGACAAAAGATATACCAACAGTAGAAGTTAATTTGAAAATCCAATTATCCCAACGATAATAAAATAGCATAAATGGATAAGAGAATAAAATAAAAACAAATGCTAACCAAAATACACGATTCTTTGAATAAAAAAAACATATAATTAAAAACGAAAAATACAAGGTATTCGCATAAATACTTGTATTACCATATACCAAGAGGCAACCTAAAATTAAAAGAATAAAAATATTTAATTGTGTTAAAATATTTTTTATTGGAATATTAGAAGTCTTATAGCGATAAATCATTTATGATATGTGAATTTTTTGTAGAAATTCAAGAGGAATAACTTTTCAGATTTGCTTAAAAATACGATTGAAGCCAGAATCATTATTGGACTCATAAAATATTTAAAGGAATAATTATCTATTATAATGATTATTAGTGCCGATAGAAGCACATACAACATTATCAGAAGATTTTTTCTATATATATTAAAACCATATAAATATTTTAAAACAATAAAATATATTATAAAGAATATAAAAGGGCTAATTAGAAATTTTAACATCCATCCATATAAACCAAGTTTGGGTACAAATAGTAAGACTATTACAACATTTAATATTGACATTAAAGTTATTAGTATACCATGTATGATGATATTACCTCTAGGCGTCAAAGATTGTGAAAATGCGTACCACCACATATAGAAAAGCACTCCTATAAAGTGAATCGACAAATATTTTTCGGCTTCTAAAAAGTCATTGGAATAGAATAGAGGTATTATAATCTTACGGAATGGCATAGCAATAAAGAGAAAGGGAATCATTAGGAGTGTAACCATTCTTATAGAGTCATTTAATATTCCTTTAATCTCAACGTTATTTTTACACTCACTAAACCTTGGATATAAATAGGTGCTTAATGACGGTAAAATAAAACCAATTAGTAAGTTTGACCATGAGGTAATTGGACTATAAATTCCCAATTTTTGAATGCCAATTTGACTAATTACAATTGAACGGCATACGCTTTCAGAAATTAAAGAAATGATTCCTGCTGTTGCTCCAAATATTGCGAAGGTAAGAAATTCTTTTAGATAAGGCTTATGAATTTTTGCGAAAGCGATATCCCTATATTTAATTTGAAGTTTTCTATAAAAAAGTCTATTGACCTGTAAATGATTAATAATTAGCAAAAAAAAGAAATTCAATAGTACAGATATTACAGCGCCTGTGGTTTTAAAAAAGTAGATTAATGGTAAAAAGAAAATTATAGTTAAAAGTGAACTTAAAATATTTGATCTTGAAATCAATATGGTGTCTTTGTTACTTTTTAACACAGCATAAGATAAGCTATTTCCAATAGTAATTGGAATACAAGTAATCCCTAATAAATAATAAAGTTTATATTCAGATGATCCTAAAAAAAATATAGTCAATTTCTCAGTAAATACTAAACAAAATATTATTATTACAGTTGTAGTAATTGAAATAAGTACAGAATAGGATTTAATTAATTCTACTAATATGTTTTTATAATTATTATTATTTTTATTTTGAACTATTTGTTTAACTAATCCATCGTTCATACTTAATAAAGTAACATTAGATATCATCGTTACTAAATAGCTTATTTGAGAAAAAATACCAACGCCTAAGGTACCGATGTATACTGCAGCTACTTTTGATCTAAGAATTCCAATGAAGAATTGGATACCCTTAGAGAAAACTAAAAACGATGTATTTTTTAATAATTTTTTAAATTCCATGAATTACTATAGAGCAGAATGATTTTTTAAAAAAATTACTAAAAGATTCTTTTTATTAACTTTGAAGGAACTCCGCCAAATACAGAATTGCTTGGAACATTAGAATTTACTAAGGATCCGGCCGCAATAATACTTTTTTCTCCAATTTCAACCCCCATTAATATAGTAGAATTAGCTCCTATGTAGCAGTTAGAATTAATAATTATTGATCGAGATTTAGACGGATAGTAGTTAGATAAAAGAGATTTTGATAGATCTATATGAGTTATAAGAGTAGTTCTCATGGATATAACAACATTATTATGTATAGTTATTCTTTCTCTCAAATCCAAGAAACACTGTTTTCCAATATGTGTTTTACATCCTATTTTTAAATTTTGAAAGTCTCTACAATTATGAATTATTAGACCGGATTCAATATCGCAATCTGAATCAATTGATGCTCCATATAATCTTAATATGGGTATGATTGCATTTTTGTCTATTTTAGAAAGATAAAGAGCTGCATTTTGAAAACCTAGAAAAAGCCTCCTCAAGGAAAAAATAATAATAATTAAAATATTATTGATCTGTACAAAGATGGTTATTCTTAAAAGCTTATAAAACTTTAATAGAAGTTTCATATTTATAATTATTTCAAGCCATCAATTATTATATCGATGTCTGCTTTGGTAATATTAAGATGCAATGGTAAACTCAAAATATGCTCTGAAAAGAACTGTGCTTTTGGACATGTGCCTTTAGCATATCTATATGAATCATAATTCGTATTATCTATATAATGCACCCCTGGATAAATTCCTAATGAATAAAGTCTCTCAATTTTATCATCACGATTATCTGTATATACTTGAAAAAGGTGCCTAGAAGAATAGCAATCGTTAGCCACAGGTATAATATTAATTGATTTAAAGTTCCGTAATCTATTGATATAATAATTAGCTAAATCATTTCTTAATTGATTATCCTCATCAAGGTATTTTAATTGAACAAGCCCTATTGATGCAACAATAGAATTGCCATGATATTTAAAGCCAACATTTGGAACATCATAATACCATTTATAACTTCCTTCTTTTGTGTTAAATCTTTGATATGTATCTTTTGAAATTCCTAACCAGCTAAGTTGTCTGGCTAACTTATCAAGTTCATCATTCTGAAAACAAATCATTCCGGAATCAGCTGTAGGCAAATTTTTTACTGCCTGAAAACTAAAAACAGCCACATCAGCTTCTGGTCCTACATGACTACCTTTCCACTTGGTACCTGCCATGTGAGCTGCATCCAAAATTAGTTTCAAGTTATTCTCCTTGCAAATTTTCAGAATTTCTTCGTATTGCCCTATATTTCCTCCAATGCCAACATACATTATTGCACGAGTCTTACTCGTAATCCGGTTTTTTACCGAAACAGGATCCAGACATAAATATTGATCCACATCTGCAAATACAGGATGCAATCTTTCGTAGAGAATTGCATGATTTGTGGATACAAAGGTTAAAGGTGTTGTTATTATCTCATCGCCATCGTTCCAGTCATTAACTTTTTTGAAAATATGCACAGCAAGGTGCAAACCAGAAGTATTTGAATTAACAAAATGTGCGTTTTTTACCCCGGAGTATTCTTTCCATTTATTTTCAAATTCCACTGTTTTAAAGCCAAGTCCTGTCCAGCCTTTTTCAAGACATTCACGAATTTCTTCCAAAATTTCATCTGTATGGAATTTTGGTACAAAAACATTGATAGCCATTTAATTTGATTTTAGATTGAGAAAGTTAATAGATTTATAAATTTATATTTCGATAAGAGATCAACAGATGTTTGAATTGAATGATTTACATCAGCGAGTTATATTATCCTAAAAAATTAGGTTGAAGTTACTCAAAACATGAGTTCGCAATCAGTGGCTTATTCGTTGTAGCTTGGTAAAATGACTGGCAGCGATTAGAAATTAGTGATTTGATAGCAATAAAAGTTTTTTGGTTGGTCTTCCTGCTGGTCTGGG
The DNA here is from genome assembly GCA_035299085.1 of Bacteroidales bacterium. NCBI lineage: Bacteria > Pseudomonadati > Bacteroidota > Bacteroidia > Bacteroidales > Bacteroidales bacterium. The sequence goes on from DATGXG010000039.1 coordinate 13,395, forward strand.
TGCTAAATATAACGTTTTCTCAGCATCCTTAATTTCAGCAGCCAGCAACGCTGAAAATTCCCGGGAACCGGGTTCATTTAAATGTTCTTTATCTTTAAAAAATTCCGGGTTCTTTATAAAAGCCGGATAATTGGAGTAATCCAGTAATACCGTGCTGGTGTTTTGGATGCTTTCTTTCAGGACATCCATGTTACTGTTTTTGTTCATCACCTTGTAAACCGGAGAAGTAACCAAGTATAACAGGATGCCATGCTTTGAACAGTAGGTGATAATCTCACGCATCATATCCACTTTATATGCATCTATCTTACCTGTGGGGGGGTTAGCAGTATCCGGCAGCACATCTGTTGCCAGTGATCCCTTTATTGGTATATATCCTTTTTCTTCACCCTCACGCAATTTATTGCGGTTCAGGTTTCCCTGGGAAATGGTCAGAAGCAGTGAATTATACGGGTAAACAGAGGACAGAAGCTTTGCTTTTTCATACGGACCTTTGCGTGCCAGGATTTGACTGAATTCTGGATGATTGCTTATATACGGAAGCAGGGTAGACAACCGGTCATTATCGATTTTATTTTCAAGAAACTCATCCGGGTTAATATCAAAAATTACCATTTTAGGAGTATAGCGTTTTACTACAGACAGGAAAACTGCGTAATTGAAAACCAGAAAATTCCCGTCACGGCCTGTATTATAAAAACTCATATGCAGGCTATCTTCAAAAATGCCCGGAACATAATGATGGTTGGCACGCGACGAACCGAAAACCAATATATCAGCGGTTGTACTGTCAAGTGCATAGGTCGTTCTGTAATTTAATCCCGTAGTTTGGGTGAAATAGTAATGCCTTAACAGGCTTCCGGCCAGCAGGTCAAATGCAGCAACAATCAGAAACAGAAGAACAAGATTAAGAATAAACTTACGGATATTTTCTTTTACTTTCATGACCGGCTAAAATTGGAAGTAAATAAATTGTCCGCCGTCAAAAACCCCGATCAGTAAAATCAATAATATGATAAGACTGTAGCTGACCTTCCTCACCCACATGTTCTCATTATGGAAGAATAATAATTTTTCCTTCAGGTATTCTTTCTTCATTTCAATGAGCACCAGGAATACGATGCCAAAAACGGAATAAATAAAGTAAGACAGGGTTCCTATGAAAAATGGCCCTTTAAAAAGGGCTATCTTTTTAATGATTAACAGTGCCTGGTCAAATGACGATGCCCTGAAGAAGATCCAGGCAAAACAAGTAAGGGCAAAGGTTATCACCATGCTTGTAATTTGCCTGAAATACGGGAACTTTTCAAGACCCATTCGGGCATTGAATTTCTGCCTGAATGTACCGGTTACTTCGGCAAAAATCAGGTACAACCCATTTAAGCCGCCCCAGATAACGAAAGTCCAGTTTGCCCCGTGCCACAGCCCGCTGACAAGAAAAACAAAAAACAGGTTAAAATACCAGCGTGGTATCGAAACCCGGTTTCCTCCCAGCGAAATATAAAGGTAATCCCTGAACCAGGTGGATAAGGATATATGCCAGCGTTTCCAGAATTCGGATATGCTTTGGGAAAAATATGGTCTGTTGAAATTGGTCATCAGCTTGAAACCCATGACCTGCGCAGCCCCGATAGCAATGTTGGAATAACCGGCAAAGTCGCAATAAATCTGGAACGCAAAGAATACGGTTGCGACAAGCAGGGTGATCCCCGAATGCTGTTCAGCATTATTGTATACCGCATTCACGTAAATGGCCAGCCTGTCTGCAACTACCAGTTTCATAAAGAAACCCCATAACATCGAACGCAGTCCCTCAACGACCCTGGTGTATTCAAATTCATGCTTCTCGTAAAACTGGTGAAGCAGGTTTTGGGGCCGCTCAATTGGACCAGCAACCAGCTGGGGGTAGAACATTACATAGAGAGCATAGATCCCGAAATTGCGTTCCGCTTTCTGATGTCCCCTGTATACTTCGATGGTATAGCTCATTGCCTGGAACGTGTGAAATGACAGGCCTATGGGAAGAATTATACCCAGGTGGGGAATCCGGTTATGATAGCCTATAGAATTTAAAAAGACGGATAAGTTATCGTTAAGGAAGTTGTAATACTTGAAAACGGCAAGAACGCCAATGTTGGCGATTAAGCTTGCGACGAGGAAATATTTTTTGTTCTTTCCTTTGGTTTTTTCAAGCCAGATACCCGCAAAATAATCGATTACAATGGTAAATCCAAGGATGAGGATATACACAGGGATAAATGCCATATAAAAATAGCAACTGGCCGCCAGTAACAGAAACCACCGGTATTTGTGGGTAATTACAAAATACAGCGTTGTGACTACTATGAAAAAGAGAATAAAATTAATGCTGTTGAAAAGCATGGGGAAAGTGACTGGTGACTAGTGATTGGTGACTGGTAACTGGATGATCTTTGTTAGGGTGTGCCGGTGCGGGCAGATTGCTTCACCCCGGAGGAACCGGGGGTTCGCAATGACGTGAATTGTGACTAGTGACTGCCTCCTTCGCTGAAGCTACTTAGTTAGCCACAAAGGCAATGAATAATTAAAAAATGAAATAATGAAATAATGAATGAATGAAATAATGAAATAATGAATGAATGAAAAATGAAATAATGAATACATGAAAAATAAATATCGAATACCGGATACTGCCTTGGTTAGGGTGTGCCTGTGCGGGCAGATTGCTTCACCCCGGAGGAACCGGGGTTCGCAATGACGTGAATTGTGACTGGTGACTGGTAGTGATTAGTGACTAGTAAGGTCACTCATTTCTCCGGTTGATGATCCATCGGGTGAAAAATGGATCGTCGATTTCGTAACGGTTTTCAAATTTTGTTATATAACCGTTCCTGATTATCCTTTTCAGAGAGCTGAAAACAGTGCTGGATGCCCCTATATCATACTTCTTTATAAAGGCATCCGATAAAGGAGACAAATCGGATTCCGCCATTCCGATCAGCAATTTTTTATCCGTATTGTTGAATGTCCCCCATAATCTTTCATAATCAATATCATGTGATTTCAATATTCCTGCTATGCCTTCATGAACCGGATTTTCAACTACGGCATCCGGGTGTAAAACCTCCCAGGTGGAAAAAGCCAATTGCTGCGTATAGTAAGGATGACACCTGGTAAAATCCATAATTTGCTTCGCAATACCCTCTGCATGTGCCGTCAGATTTTTGAATTTTTCTTCCAAATAAACCGTGAACTCTTTTCCCGGTATTCTCGACAATGCCATCAGATACCCGAAATGATAAAACGGGGAACTCTTCTTTTCAAATAAATCGCGTATCATCGACTCCTGACTGCCCAGGAAAACATAATTACAGTTTTTCTGAACCTGTAATACTGCCCTCAGTTTTCGATCAAGTTCCCTGTCCAGACGCATGATGTCCTGGAATTCATCCAACACCACGATACACCGCTTCTTCTCCGTGCTCAACTTTTCCAGAAGATTTAACACGTCCTCCAGATTCAGAAAGGATTGGCCCGACGGCTGAAAGGACACATCTACAGCATTGGTCAGTGCATTTACCGAGAGAGTGGGTATGATCCTGAAACCTTTTATATACTGACGGATCCGTTCCCCGGGATATACCCTGTAAATTCTCTTCATAAGCTGGGCCGCAAAATCATCCACGCTGGTTATCAATTGAAGATCGATGGCAATCACCGGTCGGTTCATGTCATTCACTACTTTGTATATAAGGCTGGACTTTCCATAACGCCGTGGACTGATCAAAATCAGGTGATTTGGACTCGAAAGCACAGACCGGACCTGCTTGATTTCGTCCTTCCTGTCGATGAAGTAAGGATCATCCACTATGGTTCCAAATTTAAACGGATTAACCGACGTCATTGCGATAATTTCGTTGCGAAAAATTACGGAAGTTTTTTCTATGAAAAAAGGAATTGCGAAAATTTACGTTGCGAAAAAAGTCGCAATGCCATTTTAAACACGAACAACAAGAAGTTTAGCCACGAATGCACTGATTAAAGGCGAAAAATTAAAACGAATGTGACGAATGCGCTGCCTGCGGCAGCTTGAAGAGTTTTAACACGTAGAACACGAGGTACACTAAACACACTAAGTAAAAAGATAACCACGAATGCACTAAGTAAATGAAAAATGAAAAAATGAAAAATGAAATAATGATTACATGAAAAATAAATATCGAATACCGGATACTGCCTTGGTTAGGGTGTGCCTGTGCGGGCAGATTGCTTCACCCCGGAGGAACCGGGGTTCGCAATGACGTGAATTGTGACTAGTGACTGGTGACTGGTGACTGGCAGTGATTAGTAATTAGTGACTAGTTAAAACCCCACTCCACTTATTCGATAAGCCTGAAAGACCCTGGATTAATTTAAGGACTCTCCATGATGTATCTGTAATGGAATAGTCATTGACATTATTTATATATTTTCTCAACCGATGTTCCTCCATAACCGTTTCTATGCAATTTAAAACCCTGTCTTTATCAAACCCTGTTAACACAATCGTGCCGGCGTCCTGGGCTTCGGGGCGCTCCATGCTATTGCGGAGGGAGATGGCCGGGAAACTGAGGATGGCGGATTCTTCGGAAATAGTGCCGCTGTCAGAGAGGGTGCAGGCGGCGTGCGTCTGGAGGGCGATGTAGTCGGAGAAGCCGAAGGGTTTGAGGAAATGTAAGAGGGGGTGATTGGGTGAAGGGGAGACGGGGAGAAGCTCGTCAGTCGTGCTTCGACTCCGCTCAGCATGACCTTCTGATAAGGATTCAATACGCTTACGGGTGCGGGGATGGGTGGAGATGATGACCGGGTAATTGTATTTTTCTACTAATGCATTCAGTATATCCAGGATCTTTTTAAGATTTTCGGGGTTGTCGACGTTTTCTTCTCTGTGTGTACTGACAACAAAAAACTTTCCCTTTTCCAATTTTAATTCATCCAGGATTTTTGATGCTTTTATTTTATCAAGCTGGTGGTCGAGGACTTCTTTCATGGGACTGCCGGTTAAGTAAATACGGCGGTGGGGAAGGCCTTCGACCAGTAAATGCCTGCGGGCATGCTCGGTATATACCAGGTTGAAATCGGCTATGTGATCAATGATCCGGCGGTTGGTTTCTTCAGGTACGTTCTCGTCAAAACACCGATTACCGGCTTCCATATGGAAGATCGGGATGTGCAGGCGCTTGGCCATATAAGCGGCAAGGCACGAATTGGTGTCGCCCAGCACCACAAGGGCATCGGGTTGTTCCTGTTTTAACACGGCTTCGGACTTACGCATGATGTCGCCTACGGCAGCACCTAACGAAGAGGTGTCGACGTTGAGATAGTGATCGGGTTTACGGAGGCCGAGGTCGTTGAAGAATATTTCGTTGAGCTCGTAGTCGTAGTTCTGGCCGGTGTGGACGAGGATGTGGGTGGTGAATTCGTCGAGGCGGGTGATGACGCGGGAGAGGCGGATGATCTCCGGGCGCGTACCCAGCACGGTCATTACTTTGAGTGGATTTTTCATAGGGTAAACACTAAATATTTTTAATGCCTGCGGCATTTTGTTTTATAACACAAAGAACACGAAATCTTTTAACACGAGGCACACTAAGAACACTAAGCACACGAAGATAAAACACAGGTTATTTTTTAATGCCTGCGGCATCTATTTGTTTTAACACGAGGAACACTAAGAGCACTAAGCACACGAAGATTATTTATAATATAATTCGCTTAATGCCATCTTTTAATAGTCTGACATTAAAATTCATCAAAAAACCCAGCCGATAATCTCCAACCCTTAAATAAGTTAGCATTTGTGCCATATGAATACTATTCAATTCTTCAATTGCTTTTAACTCTAGCAATATTCTATCTTCAACTACCAGGTCTGCTCTAAAAACACAATCCAGCGTAATTTTTTTAAATACAAGCGGTATGGGTTTTTCTTTTTCAACTTTAATACCGTTACTGGATAATTCATAAAATAAACATTCTTTATATGCCGATTCAAGTAAACCTGGTCCTAATATTTTGTGAACTGAAATTGCCGCACTTATTACTTCGCTGGCAATATCTTCGGTTATTTGATCCAACATAAGTTTTTAAAATTAACAGATTGGTTTCTTAGTGTTCTTAGTGCTGCCTTTGTGTTCTTCGTGTTAAAATTCTTCATTATGTTTTAACACAATGAACTCGAGTCAATTTTAACACTAAGTACACAAAGGGCACAAAGCACACAAAGATATCCTTAGTGTTCTTAGTGCTGCCTTCGTGCTCTTCGTGTTAAAATTTCTTCATTATGCCGTAGGCATAATCAACTTAGTGTTAAACCGCTTCAAAGTATGTATCCGGGTCGTCGGGGTTGAAGAATTCGTTGATCCAGAAGATCGTATATACATCCTCATCCCCTACATTCGTTATATTATGTGTGTACCAGATGGGCATGTCGACATACGACGGTTCATTCCCGTCCAAATAAAAGTCCATCACCTTATCCGTCCCTATCCTCCTCAATTGTATTCTTGCCTTTCCTTTGATCACCGCGAACCGCTCGATTTTGCGGGTATGAAAATGATTTCCCCGTGTGATCCCCGGTCTGGTTGTCGAAAAGGAAACCTGCCCTCCAAGTTCCGTTTTAATCGTTTCTACAAAGGTCCCCCTGTCATCGGTATTCATCTTCAGCTTCACCGGGTTGATCTTCTCAATATCAATATAGCACCGGAAGGTGTTGAACAGGTCGCGCTCAAAGGTATGGTGGAGAGCGGGGAACTGGCCGTTGTCGAAGTAGTCGGTTTTGAAACGGTTGACCAGGGCGAGGAGCTCGGTTACGTTTTTTTCGACGGTGTGGGGGATGGTGACTGGTGACTGGTGATTGGTGACTGGTGACTGGTTTAGGATTTCGTTCCAGATGAGGGAGACTAAATCTCCGATGTATATGAGTTTGAGGGTGGCGTCGATTTCGATTTTGGGTTGTTCGTTGTGGGTAAGCTGGTGGCAGAAGGTGGCAACCACCGAGTTGTAATACGGGTTGCCGAAAGGTCCGAAGACGTTGGGGATAACCAGTCCGGTAAACCGGGCATGGTTCCTTTCCGCCCATTGTTCAAACAACGCCCTGCCTTCGCGTTTCGATTTCCCGAACATGTTGTCGCGTTCTTCCTGGGTGGAGGAGGAGAACAGCACATGCGGCCGGGAGTTGGTTTTTTCCATGGCGGCAATGAGCTTGTTCACGAGCAGCAGGTTGGTATCGTAAATGGTTTGCGGGTCGTTGTGGCGGTTGAGGGCGGCGAGGTGGATGATGACGTCGCATTGTTTCACGAAGTTTTCGAGAACTTCGGTATCTGAAAAGTACTCGTCTCTAAAAGGAATGCGGGTAACCTCATCTTTCTTTAAACCAAGAAAGTTAAATAAGTGAGTTCCTATAAAACCCGCTTGTCCCGTAATTCCTACTGAAAACATTTATTATTGTGTTTATTTATTCAATTGATCGGGCTTCGCCCGGAACCTTCTTACTTTCTTTGTCCTGTCACAAAGCCACCGCACGGTGTTTCATATTTAGCAATACGTTAATCATAGCGTTCTTCCCCTCTCCTTAAGAGCCTGTCCCGCTTCGGCGGGAAGAGGGGGAAGGGGGTGAGGTGTTTGGGTTACGGTTCAAAAGCCGGAGCCGACCGCTCCCCCATCACATCCTCCCTTATCGAGCGGAGGCGGAGGAGGAGTTGTTTGGTGCCCTCGAGGTCAAGCCTTTCGGTGCTATGTGACGTGTAATCCTCGGTTATGGAAACACTTGATTCTCCTTCGGTGAAAAACTTGCTGTAATTCAAATCCCTTGTATCGGCCGGTATCCTGAAATAATTTTTAAGATCGTCGGCTTTTGACATTTCTTCGCGGTTCACCAGCGTTTCGTAAAGTTTTTCCCCATGGCGGGTACCAATGACTTTAATAGGCACATCTGAGCAGTACATCTCTTTCAGTGCCTGGGCAAGGATACCGATTGTAGATGCAGGTGATTTCTGAACGAAAATATCGCCGTTGTTCCCGTTCTTAAACGCGAACAGCACCAGTTCAACGGCGTCGTCAAGGGTCATCATGAAACGGGTCATGTTCGGATCAGTGATGGTGATGGGCTGGTTGTTCCTGATCTGGGTTACAAAAAGCGGGATCACAGAGCCCCTTGAAGCCATCACGTTTCCATAGCGTGTGCCACAGAATGTAATGCCTTTCCCGTTGAGGTTACGCGATTTGGCCACCATCACTTTTTCGCTCAGGGCTTTAGACATGCCCATGGCGTTGATGGGGTAAACTGCCTTATCGGTACTGAGCACAATGGCTTTTTTGACGTTGTTTTTCACTGCGGAATCGAGCACGTTCTCACAACCCAGCACATTGGTGCGGACGGCTTCGGTGGGGAAGAACTCGCACGAAGGAACCTGCTTGAGCGCTGCTGCCTGGAAGACGAAGTCTACACCGGACATGGCGTTGTCGATGCTTTCGCGGTTACGGACATCGCCGATGAAATATTTTATTTTCGGGTTTTTATAGAACTGCCGCATGTCGTCCTGTTTCTTTTCGTCGCGGCTAAAAATGCGGATCTCTGCGATATCGGTGTTGAGAAAACGGCGAAGGACGGCGTTGCCGAAGGAACCGGTGCCACCGGTGATGAGAAGGCATTTGTTACTGAATTCCATGTCAGAAAGTTTGTAATGGGTATGTTAGGTAACAGATTACGGATTAAAGGTGAATGTGTTTCGTTTTAACCGCGAGGAACACGAGGTGTTTTATGAATGCATGTTATTTAACGACGAAATGATATAAACCGCCTGCGGCAGTTTGAAAAATTTAACACGAAGAACACTGAGAAAAAAGATAACCAGAATGCACGAATTAAAGACTAAAAAAATGATAACGAATTTCACTAATTGCTGCCTGCGGCAGCTTGAAAAAAGCTTCTTAAATCGTTCTTCCCCTCTCTTTTAGGAGAGGGGGCAGGGGGTGAGGTGTTGTTTCACAAATCACTAATTACCAATCACATACATTCCGCTTTACCAGATTTTACCCACAGCACCGCCCCCTCAGTCCCATTACCGGGTCTGAGAAGGGCGCTAAACAAATATAACTATTCACTGGCAAATGTAGATGAGAAGTTATCAATAGTTACAATAAGAGAGGTGATGTGCGTCACCGGGGGCGTTGATCTGAGAGGGTGAGCGGGTGACGGGGAGAGGGGGAGATGGGGAGAAGGGGAGAAGGGGAGAAAGGGGAGAAAGGGGAGAAAGGGGAGAGGGGGAGATGGGGAGATGGGGAGATGGGGAGATGGGGGTTATTTAATTTTCCAGCTATCTGAATCGTTGATCATATTTACAAGCATACCAAGGATATATTCATATTTTTCGTCAAGATTTTTTCTAATTTCCGGAGAAATGTATTCACAGCCTTCAGCAAAATCAAGCCAAACTTGGGATTCAGCAGATTCACCTTCAGATTGGTTTAATTTTGACACAAAAGCCAATGGATATCTACGCATTCGGAAAGCTTCGGCGATATTTGCTGCAACAGATCTTGAACTTCGCCGAACCTGATCGGTTAATGAATATCTTTCTTCTTTGGGAAACGTTTTTGAAATCTTGAAAATTTCCATTGCAGTTTCAAAGGCCACTTGGTAAACTCTCAGTTCTTTGTGTGATTTAATTCTTGCCATTAAACAAGGTTTTTGACTTAAGAGGTTATATATAAATTTAAAAAATATTTATAATTATTCAATTTTAAGAAGTTACTTATTCTACCAAAGTTTCAATCTCCGCCATCGCCTCTCCCCTTTCTCCCCGTCACCCCGTCTCCCCTTCACCCCCTCACCCTGTCTCCCCCTCACTCTCATTCTTCATTCTTAAATAAACTTTTTCGGGTTTCATTCGTATTCTAGCTAATAAAACCAAATCAACCTCTTACAGATGAAAATTATTTCCGTTGTCGGGGCTCGTCCGAATTTTATGAAAATAGCGCCGCTCGTTGAGGCTATCCGCAAACACAATGAACACCACAAAGACCGTTACATTGAGCATATCCTCGTGCATACAGGCCAGCATTACGATATCCGGCTTTCGGAAAATTTCTTCAGTGACCTCGGAATTCCACAGCCCGATGTGAACCTTGAAATCGGCTCCGGCTCCCATGCCGAACAGGTGGGCAACACCATGATCGCTTTTGAAAAAGTACTTCGTGAATATAAGCCCGACTGGGTAGTGGTTGTGGGTGACGTGAATGCCACCCTGGCCTGCTCGGTAACGGCCAAAAAAGAAAATATTAAATGCTGCCATATTGAAGCAGGATTGCGCTCGGGCGATATGACCATGCCCGAAGAGATCAACCGGCTTGTAACCGACAGGCTGAGCGACCTGCTGCTGACACCCGACCGTATTTCGAACGAAAACCTCCGCAAGGAAGGGGTTCCCGATGAAAAGATCAGGTTCGTGGGAAATATCATGATCGATACCCTTGAAGCCAACCGCAACCGTGCGGCTGCCATCAGCATACCGCATATGCTCGACATCAACCACCTTGAAGAGGCGGTTCATGTGAATCACTTTGATTCCGACCAGCCGTATGCCGTAATGACCCTTCACCGTCCCAGCAACGTGGATAAAAAAGAAGTGATTGAACCGCTTCTGAATTTCCTGATCCGCGAAGTGGCTTCATCCATGCCCCTGCTGTGGCCCATTCATCCGAGAACCGCCAAGCAGCTGAAGACATTTGGTTTATGGGACAGCGTTGTACAGAGCAACGGAATCCGGCTTCTTCAACCATTGGGCTACCATGATATGCTCAGGCTGAATATGGGTGCAAGGATTATGTTAACTGACAGCGGCGGACTGCAGGAAGAATGCTGCATCCTGGGTACTCCGTGTCTTACATTGAGATGGAACACGGAACGGCCTGTGACTCTGCGTGAGCATGGCGGCGCCAGCGTGCTTGTCGGCAATAACGTGGAACGCATCCGCAACGAATTCAGAACAACACTGGCCAGCGGCGTGCTTCCTGCCCGTCCCGAGTTGTGGGATGGCCATACGGCCGACAGGATCGTGGCATTGTTTGCGGGAGAGTTTTATTCGTAACACCTCACCCCCTGCCCCCGTAGGATCAGACTTCGTGTTCTTTGTGAAGCCTTCGTGATCTTCGTGTTAAAATTGGAATGTTTCGTGTTAAACGAAACGGTGACAGGTCTTCGACGCTGTCAGGTTTTGCATTCAGTTGAAAACGCAGTTTTCAGCCCTTAGTGCTCTTGAAGTAAAAAGGGGTAGAATCAGACTTCGTGTTCTTTGTGAAGCCTTCGTGGTCTTCGTGTTAAAATTGGAATGTTTCGTGTTAAACCCAACGATGACAGGTCTTCGACGCTGTCAGGTTTATTATTACTCCACCATTTTTAAGAATACTACCGAGAAGACAGCACCGATTGTATAGTAAATGAAATCAACCGGGTCGTAGCTGTGGCCGAAGACTAATGCGAAAGCCCTGTGTTCCGTGAGTTGCACCATAAAAGGGATTTCTAAATACTGGATCACTTCGAGAATGCATGTAACTCCCAGGGCAATCAGAACGGCATAATACCATTTGACGTGGGGAAACACAAAAGAAAAAAGCAGGCTGAAAAAAAAGACGTAAAGGATGCCCCCGATGTGATTGTGAATAATAGCTTCGTATTCACCCCTGTATTGTTTTGTATAGAGCGCAGTGATGAGCACAAGTGTCATCATTATGGCTTTCAGTATACGCGCATGATTATCCTGCAACAAGGTAACAACCCTTGGCGGTATCGTTAGCAGTCGTTTCATTTTGATATATGGAAATAACGTATTTGCCCGGGACAAATGTAAGGCATAGTAAGGAAAATGTAAAGGGAAAAGGGGAAAAAATTAATTCTGCCACTCTCTAACACCTCACCCCCTGCCCCTCTCCTGCCAGGAGAGGGGAGGAACGCATTGAATGAGGCTTGTGGTTCTTAGGTTATGTTTTTTTGCAGGAAGTATTTTAATTAATTGCCTAATGCGTCAATATTAAGAACAGCAATAATAAGCCCTTCTTCCCCTCTCCTCCAAGGAGAGGGGGCAGGGGGTGAGGTGTGAAATGATAGAGGCGTGAGGAGGTGAGGTGTAAGGAGTTCTACCCCCTCTGCTGCTTCAGAATTCGTGCAATATACTTGCCGATGATGTCGAATTCGAGATTTACCACCGTGCCTACCTTAAACTCATGGAAGTTGGTATGCTCATAAGTATACGGAATGATCGCCACCTGGAAGGATTTGTCCATTGAATTCACGACAGTGAGACTTACCCCGTTCACACAGACAGATCCTTTTTCCACGGTCACATAATCTTCGCGTGCCGGCTCATACTCAAAGGTGTAATACCAGCTGCCTTCGGATTCGGTTACCGAGGTGCATACCGCTGTCTGGTCCACATGCCCCTGCACGATATGCCCGTCGAGGCGACCGTCCATTTTCATGCTGCGTTCGAGGTTCACTTCGGAACCGGGCTTGAGCATTCCCAGGTTACTCTTGATCAGGGTTTCCTGTATGGCAGTTACTGTGTAGGTGTCGGACGTTTTTTCAACAACCGTGAGGCAAACGCCGTTATGCGATACGCTCTGGTCTATTTTCAGTTCTGGAACAAACGAGCAGGTGAGGGTAATGTGGAGGTTTTCCCTGTCTTTTTGGAGGGATACCACTTTGGCGGCTTCTTCTACGATTCCTGAGAACATGGTGAGTTTTTTGCGAAGATAAGGTTTTAACCACAAAGGCACAAAGGCAAATTTAACACAAAGAACACAAATGCCTGCGGCATTTGAAGAGTTTTAACACGAAGAACACAAAGATCACGAAGCACACGAAGATTTATTGAACAACTAAGGCACAAAGCCAGTCACCAGTCACCAGTCACCAGTCACCAATCACCAGTCACCAGTCACCAGTCACCAGTCACCAGTCACCAATCACCAGTCACTAATCACTAATCACTAATCACTAATCACTAAAATTTTCCTATCTTCACGCTGGTTAATGTAATAAGCCCTGTTTCATGCCCGAAACCCCTGAATGGTACGCCGTATACACTTGTTCCAAGGCGGAAAAACATGTCGCCACCGAACTGGGTAAGGCAGATATCGAACATTACCTGCCGCTGCAGGTGACCATGCGGCAATGGACCGACCGCAAAAAGAAAGTGCTTGTCCCCCTCATCCGTTCCTATGTTTTTATCCATGTTACCCCAAAGGACTTCATGAGAGTGGTGAAGGTCTGGGGTGTGGTTAGAATCCTGTACTTCGACGGAAAGCCGGTTCCGATACCCGACTGGCAGATCAACAATCTTAAAATTCTGCTTGGCGCAAAGGTTCCGATGGAGACTGATGTCAAAGCCTTTAAAAAAGGCCGCGATGTGCGGATCACCCATGGCGTGCTAAAGGACCTCCGCGGGAAAATCCTGGAGATAAAGGGACAGCATAAGTTGCTCATCAGCATTACGGCACTCGATTACAATCTCACCATCGATATTGACCCGACATTTGTAGAACCTGTTGAAGAAGAAAAATAGCTAACTTTGCAGTAAACCAAACTATATGGCTGCTGCAAAGGAAGTTATTCTTCTCAATATATCCGGACCCGATAAACCGGGTATAACCGCAACCCTCACCCACATCCTGGAACAATACGATACCGCAGTTCTCGACATCGGGCAGGCGGTGATCCACGACCAGCTGTCGCTCGGCATCCTGTTTGAAGTTCCTGAAAACGACGATTCGGCCCCCGTGCTGAAAGACCTGCTCTTCCGCTCCTACGAGCTCGGGGTTACAGCGAGGTTTACGCCCATCACGCTTGATGATTATGAAGACTGGGTGAAACTGCAGGGTAAGGAGCGCTATATTGTCACCCTCATTGCCCGGATCATCAACTCATCGCATATTGCCAAAGTCACCGACATCATTCACAGGCAAAACCTCAATATCGATATCATCAACCGCCTCAGCGGCCGTCCTTCGCTCCAGGATTCCGATCCCCACGCGATAGCCTGCGTTGAATTTTCGGTGCGAGGAACACCCGCCGACAAAGAAAAAATGCGCCGGGAATTTCTTGAAGTTGCCCAGGAAACCATGATTGACATTGCATTCCAGGAGGACAACATTTACAGGCGCAACCGGAGGCTTGTATGCTTTGACATGGATTCGACACTGATCCAGACCGAGATGATCGTTGAACTGGCCAAAAGGGCCGGGGTGGGCGAGGTGGTGCATAAGGTTACCGAGTCGGCTATGAGAGGAGAGATCGATTTTAAGGAAAGCTTCCGGCAGCGGGTAGGGTTGCTGAAGGGACTTGATGAAAGTGTGATGCGTGAGATCGCCTTTCACATGCCGGTTACCGAAGGGGCGCATAAGCTGGTGAGCACGCTGAGGAAATACGGTTACAAAACCGCCATCCTGTCGGGTGGCTTCACCTATTTCGGCCGCTTTTTGCAGCATGAGCTCGGGATCGATTACGTATTCGGGAATGAACTTGAAATTAAAGACGGAAAGCTTACAGGAAATTATATCGGCGATATTGTGGACGGCGCCTGCAAAGCGGAACTGCTCAAGAACCTGGCGTTCAAGGAAGGGATTCACCTGGAGCAGGTGATTGCCGTGGGCGACGGGGCCAACGACCTGCCCATGCTCAACCTCGCCGGGCTCGGCATTGCGTTTCATGCCAAATCGAAAGTAAAGGAAAATGCCCGCCAGGCCATCTCCACCATCGGGCTCGATGCGATCTTGTATCTGATGGGATTCAGGGACAGGGAGCTGAAGTGATTAGTAATTAGTGATTAGTGACTCCCTGTGCTAGGCGAAGTCCCTGTGCTAGGCGAAGTCTCCGACTTCGTCTATACGTAAAGGATAATTAACAATGAATTCCGTTCAGACGAAGTTACAAACTTCGCCTGGCATTTCGGTGCGTTCAGACGAAGTTACAAACTTCGCCTGGCATTTCGGTGCGTTCAGACGAATTACAAACTTCGCCCAGCCCTGACAAACGTCATAGATTTCTCCCCCATAATTCCTAATTCTCTATAAATCTTATATCTTTGTACACATTTTGAAAATCGGAAATTGTATTGTAATTGTTTGATATATAATGAGTAATAAGTATCCTGAATATAAGAGTTTCAACCTGGCGGCTATTAACCGCGAGATCCTTAACGTCTGGAACAAAGAAAAAACATTTGAAAAGAGCCTGGAAGTAAGGCAGGGCAAGCCATCCTACGTGTTTTACGAGGGACCTCCTTCGGCAAACGGGATGCCCGGTATTCACCATGTGATTGCCCGTACCATCAAGGATATTTTCTGCCGTTATAAAACCATGAAGGGCTTCCTCGTAGAACGCAAGGCAGGATGGGATACTCACGGACTGCCCGTTGAGCTTAAAGTGGAAACTTCACTCGGGATTACAAAAGAAGACATCGGGAACAAGATCAGCATCACCGATTTCAACAGCAAGTGCCGGAGCGATGTAATGACTTACACCCGCGAATGGGAAGACCTCACGCTGAAAATGGGGTATTGGGTAGATATGGATAATCCCTATATCACCTACGACAACCGCTATATCGAAAGCCTGTGGTGGCTTCTGAAAGAACTGTTCAAAAAAAACCTGCTTTATAAAGGCTATTCGATCCAGCCTTATTCGCCTGCCGCCGGATCAGGACTCAGCACCCATGAGCTGAACCAGCCGGGCTGTTACCGCGATGTAAAAGATACAACCTGCGTGGCCCAGTTCGAAGTGGTGAAAAATGCCAAATCGGAATTCCTGTTAGCCGAAACGGATGCACCCGTTTATTTCCTTGCATGGACAACCACTCCGTGGACCCTGCCTTCGAACACCGCACTGGCTGTAGGAGCCGATATCACGTATGTGAGGGTAAGAACATTCAATCCCTACACCTTTGAACCGGTTACCCTTATCCTTGCCAAAGAAAGGATGCACGAATATTTTGCCGAAAACAACAAGGATATTGCCATTGAAGCTTTCCAACCCGGCGATAAAAGAATTCCCTATAAAATACTCGGTGAATACAAAGGATCAGAACTCGAAGGCATTGCATACAACCAGCTGATCAACTGGGTGAATCCCGGCAAGGGCGCGTTCAGGGTGCTTACCGGTGATTTTGTCACCACCGAGGATGGTACAGGTATTGTGCATATTGCACCTACTTTTGGCGCCGACGACTTCAGGGTTGCCCGTGCAAACGGCGTTCCCCCGCTGATGGTGCTGGATGTGAACCGCAAACAGGCTCCGCTTGTGGATAAGAAAGGCCGCCTGTTCCGGATCGAAGACCTTGACCCGGAATTTGTAAAAGAGAATGTAAACGTTGAAGAATACAAGCCGTTTGCCGGAAGGTATGTAAAGAACGATTACGATCCTTCGCTTGGCGAGGGTGATCCCACCGTGGATGTGGACATTTCGGTATATCTTAAAAAAGCCAACAAGGCATTCCGCATCGAAAAGCATGTTCACAATTACCCGCACTGCTGGAGAACCGATAAACCTGTGCTGTATTACCCGCTGGATGCGTGGTTCATCAAAACAACCGCGTTAAAGGACAGGATGATCGAGTTGAACAACACCATCAACTGGAAACCGGAATCCACCGGAACAGGCCGTTTCGGAAAATGGCTTGAGAATCTTGTCGACTGGAACCTTTCGCGTTCGCGCTACTGGGGCACACCGCTTCCTGTATGGGTGAGTGAAACCCAGGAGCTGAAGTGCATCGGCTCGGTGGAAGAACTTAAGGAAGAAATCGAGAAGAGCATCAAAGCTGGGTTCATGAAAGAAAACCCGCTGAAGAATTATACAAGCGGCGATTTCGGAAAAGAAAATTACGAGAAATTCGATCTTCACAGGCCTTTTGTTGACGATATCTTCCTTGTGTCAGATACCGGCAAAAAGATGACCCGTGAGCAGGACCTGATCGACGTATGGTTTGACTCGGGCGCCATGCCTTACGCCCAGATGCACTATCCGTTTGCCATGAAGGATCCGGAATTCAGGAAATATTACCCGGCCGATTTCATCGCCGAGGGTGTTGACCAGACAAGGGGATGGTTTTTTACCCTTCATGCCCTTGCCGTGATGCTGTTTGATTCGGTTGCCTATAAGAACATCATCAGCAACGGGTTGTGCCTCGACAAAAACGGCAACAAAATGTCGAAGCGCCTTGGTAACGCCGTTGATCCTTTTGAAGTGATCAACCAGAATGGTTCGGATCCCCTCAGGTGGTACCTGATCACCAATGCGCAGCCATGGGATAATTTAAAATTCGACCTGGAAGGTGTTGAGGAAGTGAAGCGCAAATTCTTCGGAACGCTTTACAACACCTATTCATTCTTTTCGCTGTATGCCAACATCGACGGCTTCAATTACAGCGAACCCGAAGTTCCGGTTGCAAAGCGGCCGGAGATCGACAGGTGGATTATTTCGCTGCTGAACACCCTTGTAAAGGATGTGAATTCGTATTACGAGGACTATGAGCCTACAAAGGCCGGAAGGGCCATCCAGGATTTCGTTATGGAAAACCTGAGCAACTGGTACGTGCGGCTGAACCGGAAGCGTTTCTGGGGAGGCGATAAGTCGGATGATAAGCTGGCGGCTTACCAAACCCTTTATACCTGCCTCGAAACCGTTGTAAAACTGGCTGCCCCGCTGGCACCCTTTTACATGGACAAAATATTCAGGGATCTTAACCAGGTGACCCACCGCGACAAAGAGCAGTCTGTTCACCACACCCATTTCCCAAAAGCGGATGAAACTCTCATCGATGCCGACCTGGAGCAGAAAATGGACCTGGCACAGAATCTTTCCTCGATGGTTCTCGGATTGCGCAGAAAGGTGAATATCAAGGTAAGGCAGCCCCTTCGCAAAATTATGGTTCCTGTCACCGACCCCAACGTAGTAAGGCAGCTCGAAGGGATCAAGCACCTGATCCTGAATGAAGTGAACGTGAAGGAACTTGAGTTTTTGCGGGATACCAGCGGGATTCTCGTGAAAAAGATCAAGCCGAATTTCAAAACACTGGGCCCGCGTTATGGTAAACTCATGAAAGAAATTGCCCAGGCGATTTCGAAGTTCACCCAGGAGGACATTGCCTGTTTCGAAGCCGGGGATGATTATGAAGTCTCCATAGGCACCGAAAGGATAAAGCTGATGCACGACGATGTGGAGATTACATCGGAAGATATCCCGGGATGGCTTGTGGCCACCGAAGGCCGGCTTACCGTGGCACTTGATGTGAACATCACGCAGGAACTCAAGGATGAGGGAATTGCCAGGGAATTTGTAAACCGTATTCAGAATATCAGGAAAGAAAGCGGTTTTGAAGTCACGGATAAGATTGCCGTGGAGATCGGGCAGCAGGAAATAATTGATTCGGCAATTAAAAATTTCAATGAATATATAGCCACTCAAACACTTGCCAAATCAGTAGTTCTGGTTAACATGACCAACACGGAAGGCGCTCAGCTTGTTGAGATTGACGAAAACATTCATACACATATCCGGGTTAGTAAGATTTAATTCCAAATCGTCCCCGAATTGATTTTTTTGATTACATTTAAGAATAATAAAACAGATTAACATGTCAGAAAAGACAAGGTATTCCGACGAGGAACTTGATGAGTTTAAGGTCATTATACTCGATAAGCTTGAAAAGGCAAAACGCGACTTTGAACTTTTAAAGAGCGCCATCACACAAAGCGAGAGCAACGATACGCAAGATACTTCCCCCACATTTAAAGTGCTCGAAGAAGGTGCCGCAACGTTATCGAAGGAAGAGGCCGGCAGGCTTGCACAGCGTCAGCAAAAGTTTATACAGCACTTACAGGCAGCCCTCATAAGGATTGAGAACAAAACTTATGGTATTTGCCGTGAAACGGGCAAGCTGATCAGCAAAGAAAGGCTGAGAGCTGTTCCTCACGCCACCCTGTCGATTGACGCCAAGCAAAAACAGCGCTGATCGTTTCCTCATGAAAGTTTCCATCCGATTCAAGGCGATCCTGCTGATTGTCCTGGTCCTGTTCATTGACCAGGCCATAAAGATTCATATCAAAACTTCCATGACAATCGGTGAAAGCATTTCGGTTTTCGGGCACTGGTTCCAGATCCGGTTCATCGAAAATCCCGGGATGGCTTTCGGACTTGATATTCCCGGAAAGCTCGGCAAGCCGGTGCTTACTATTTTCAGGATCATTGCCGTTGTGGCCATTGGCTGGTACCTGAACCAACTGGTTCGGCGCAGGGCAAATAACGGGCTTATCCTGTGTGTGGCCCTGATAATGGCCGGTGCGGCAGGCAACATCATCGACAGTGTATTTTACGGTCGCATTTTCAGTGAAAGTACATATTTCAATACGGCCAAAATGTTTCCGGAAGAAGGTGGCTATGCGCCGCTGCTTTTTGGAAGGGTAGTGGATATGCTTTATTTTCCCGTCATTCACGGTCATTTCCCGTCATGGTTTCCCGGTAAGGGAGGCGACGAGTTTGTTTTCTTCCGTCCCATTTTCAACCTCGCCGACTCGGCAATAACACTGGGGATACTGTGCATACTTGTGTTTCAGAGGAGGTTTTTTGGGGTACCTGTAGTGGTGGAAGAGGAGAGTGGTGAGAAGGGAGAAGAGAGTGAACCACCGTCATTGCGAGGAGCATGACAAATCGTTGATTATACCCAAATGTAAAGCGACGAAGCAATCTGCCTGCACAGGCACAACCTGACAAAAAGTACAGCCTCACCTAGAATATCCAATCCGGAAATTCACTATATTTAATCCGTTATCAGCAAGTTATGTATAAGGGAGGTTATGTATATATCATGACTAACAAAAACCATACTGTTTTATATACCGGCGTTACAGAAGACATTGTTAGGAGAGTTCGCGAACATAAAGAGCATAAATTCAAAGGATTTACTAAAAAATACAATGCAGTAATATTGGTATATTATCAGTATTATTCTATTATTCAGGAGGCAATAGAAAAGGAAAAGCTGATTAAGGGTGGATCTCGGCAAAGAAAGATTGATCTCATTGAAGTTATGAATCCGGAATGGGAGGATTTGTATGAGAAGATTGCTTTGTGATTTACGATATGTAGCGCTCTTTGCAAGGGTGTGCCTGTGCGGGCAGATTGCTTCGTCGCAGGAGATTAAGGTATAATCAGAGATAAAGGTGGCTCCTCGCATGACGGTTTATATGACAGACAACATCGCATTCGGTAAAAAAGGTGAAGACCTTGCCGTAGACTTCCTTAAGGAGGAAGGATATGAAATACTTGAAAGAAACTGGCATTTCAATCATACCGAGATTGATATCATTGCCAGATTTCATGAATTCCTTGTTATTGCGGAAGTGAAAACAAGAAAAGGGAATTCATGGGGAGAACCATATACAGCTGTTGATTACCGTAAGCAACGGTCACTTATTTTTGCTGCCGAACGGTATATTTATTCTCACCATATTGACCTGGAAGTGCGGTTTGATATCGTTTCGATCATAATCGACAACGACCGCACAGCTATTGAACATGTAAAGGATGCGTTCAGGGCGATTGCGAGGTAGCTGATGGGGTTTTGCCCTTGGCAGGGGTGTGCCTGTGCAGGCAGATTGCTTCGTCGCGAAACATTAAGGCATAATCATTAATCAGAATAGCTCCTCGCAATGACGTAGAGGTGGCTCCTCGCAATGACGGCAGGGCTGATCCCTGTTCACTTCACCTCCGCACCGTTATTGACCCCGTTCTCCGGGGTGACGAAAACCAGTTTTCCCGAGGAGTCTTCGGCGAGGAGGATCATGCCCTGCGATTGAATGCCCTTGATCTCACGGGGCTCAAGGTTTGCCAGCAGGCAGATCTGCTTGCCGATGATGGCTTCCGGCTCAAAGTATTCGGCGATTCCTGAAACCACCGTCCGGATATCCATACCGGTATCAATTTTAAGCTGCATCAGTTTCTTCGTTTTAGGCACTTTAACCGCTTCGAGGATAGTACCCGTTCTGATATCCATCCGGGCGAAATCATCGTAACTGACGCTTTCTTTTTGCGGTTTCGCAGCCACTTTTCCTGCCAGGTTCTTCTCCTTACTTTTTTGCAGTTTTTCAAGCTGCTTTTCAACAGCCTCATCTTCAATTTTGCTGAACAGCAGCGAAGGCTCGTTCAGCTTATGGCCCGAAGGCAATAGATCGGTGCGTCCGCCGTCGTCCCACGAGAGGGTGTCCATGTTGATGAACTCACTTATTTTCTTTGCCGAGAAAGGCAGGAACGGCTCTGTGATAATGGCCAGGTTGGCTGTAATCTGCAGGGCCAAATTCAATATGGTACCTGTCCGGGGTTTATCTGTTTTTATCAGTTTCCACGGTTCGTTGTCAGCCAGGTATTTGTTACCAAGTCGTGCCACATCCATGGCAGCTTTCAGCGCTTCACGAAAGCGGAAATTTTCGAGATTGTATTCAACAGCCTGTTTCAGCCTGGGCAGTTCAGCCAGTGCATCCTGGTCCGCACCGGTGAGGGCATCGGCCGGGGGAACTTTACCGTCGAAGTATTTATTGGTAAGAACCAGTGCGCGGTTTATGAAGTTGCCTAACACAGCAACCAGTTCGTTATTGTTCCGGGCCTGGAAATCCTTCCACGTGAAATCATTGTCCTTTGTCTCCGGCATGGTGGCGCAGAGCACGTACCTCAGCACATCCTGCTGGCCGGGGAAGTCCTGAAGGTATTCGTGTAGCCAAACCGCCCAGTTGCGCGATGTGGAAATCTTATCCCCTTCAAGGTTCAGGAATTCATTGGCCGGAACGTTTCCGGGAAGGTTGTATGTGCCGTCAGCTTTCAGCATGGCCGGGAAGATGATGCAATGAAATACGATATTATCCTTACCAATGAAATGGATCATGCGGGTATCCTTGTCCTTCCAGTATTTTTCCCAATCGGGTGTAAGTTCCCGTGTGGCTGAAATGTAGCCAATGGGTGCATCGAACCATACATACAGCACTTTTCCCTCCGCGCCTTCAACCGGGACCGGGATACCCCAGTCGAGATCACGACTTACCGCCCGTGGTTGCAGGCCGGCATCGAGCCATGATTTGCACTGCCCGTAGACGTTCGATTTCCAGTCCTTGTTATCCTCAAGGATCCAGTTGCGGAGGAAGGGCTCGTACTTATCCAGCGGCAGGAACCAGTGAAGCGTGTCTTTCAGCACAGGTTGACTGCCGCTGATGGTACTGCGAGGGTTGATGAGGTCGGTTGCATTCAACGATGTGCCGCATTTTTCGCACTGGTCGCCGTAGGCATTATCGTTACCGCAATGGGGACAGGTTCCAGTGATATACCGGTCTGCCAGGAACTGCTGCGCTTCCTCGTCGTAATACTGTTTTGTGGTTTTTTCGATGAATTCACCCTGGTCGTATAGTTTCCTGAAAAACTCGGAAGCAGTCTTGTAATGTACTTTCGAAGTGGTTCTTGAATAAATGCTGAACGAAATACCGAATTCGGCAAAAGCATTTTTGATGATGGTGTGGTACTTGTCCACTATATCCTGCGGAGACACCTTTTCCTGCCTGGCTTTGATTGTTATGGGAACACCGTGTTCATCGGAACCGCATATGAACAGTACGTCTTCGCCCCTGAGGCGGAGGTAACGGACGTATATGTCGGCCGGAACATAAACCCCGGCGAGGTGGCCGATGTGTACAGGTCCGTTGGCATAGGGGAGAGCGGCGGTGATCAGATGTCTCTTAGGAGTATTTTGCATAGTATTATATTTAAAAATTGATAATAGCAATAAGGTGTTTAGGTATTAAGGCCTGAGAGATTTTTCTGAATTGATAAAGTTGTACTTTTACTTAATCACTTAATCACTTAATCACTTAATCACTTAATAGCTTAATAGCTTAATAGCTTAATAGCTTATTACTAAAAATGCAAATATATTGAATTCAAACCAACAACGATATGATACGCCCACCCTATCTTAAGAAAGGCGACCGGATAAGCATTGTGGCCCCGGCAGGCACCCTTGTGAAAAATGAGATTGCAGAAGCCTGCGACCTTATGCAGGAATGGGGTGTGGAACCTGTTTTCGGAAAGCATCTGTTCCGGAAACAGCAGTCGTTTGCCGGAACCGACGCACAACGGGCCGAAGATTTTCAGCACATGCTGGATGACCCTTCAATTCGTGCGATAATTTGTGCCCGGGGAGGGTATGGTACGATCCGGATCATTGACAAACTTGATTTCAGCGCTTTTAAAAAAAAGCCGAAATGGATTGTCGGGTACAGCGATATAACCATACTTCATTGTGCGCTTCAGCAAAGGCTCGGGATTGAAAGTATCCATGGCCCAATGCCGCGATTCGTTCCGCCCAAATCGCCTGATTTGGTATCGTTTGATACGTTAAGGGCTTTACTGTTCGGTGAAGAAGGGGAATACATCCTGCAACCGAACCGGCTTAACCGGAAAGGCAAGGGAAAGGGAATACTTACCGGGGGCAACCTGTCGGTCTTATACAGCCTTGCAGGATCGGTTTATGATCCGGATATGGACGGTAAGATACTGTTTATTGAAGATATCGGCGAGAACCTGTATCACATTGACAGGATGATGATGAGCCTGAAGATACGGGGCAAGCTGGATATGCTGAACGGATTGATTGTCGGCGAAATGACCGATATGAACGGTTCAAAGGCGGGGTTTCACAAACCTGCGTACCAGATCATCAAAGAACACACTGCAGCATACGATTACCCGGTTATTTTCGGTTTCCCTGCCGGGCATGGGGAGACCAATTTAGCCATGGTGATGGGGCGTGAAACCGAGATGAGGGTGGAAGAAAAGTGCTCGTCATTGCGAGGAGCATGACAAATCATTGATTATACCCAAATGTAAAGCGACGAAGCAATCTGCCCGCACAGGCACACCGCTGCAAAAAGTACAGCCTCACATAGAATATCCAATCCGGAAATTCACTATATTTAATCCATTATCAGCATGTTATGTATAAGGGAGGTTATGTATATATCATGACTAACAGAAACCATACAGTTTTATATACTGGCGTTACTGAAGACATTATTAAGAGGGTTCGCGAACATAAAGACCACAAATTTGAAGGGTTCACTAAAAAATATAATGTCGTGATACTGGTGTATTACCAGTTTTATTCGAGTATTCAGGAGGCTATTGAAAAAGAAAAGATAATTAAGGGCGGATCATGGCAAAGAAAGTTCGATTTGATTGAAGATATGAATCCGGAATGGGAGGATTTG
Source organism: Bacteroidales bacterium (assembly GCA_035299085.1). Classification (NCBI taxonomy): domain Bacteria; kingdom Pseudomonadati; phylum Bacteroidota; class Bacteroidia; order Bacteroidales; species Bacteroidales bacterium. The sequence goes on from DATGXG010000039.1 coordinate 37,710, forward strand.
TATGAGAAAATTGCTTTTTAATAAGCTCTTTATAAGGGTGTGCCTGTGCAGGCAGATTGCTTCGTCGCAGGAGATTAAGGTATAATCATAGATGGAGGTGGCTCCTCGCAATGACGGGGGGGGCTTGCTCTTTGCAAGGGTGTGCCTGTGCGGGCAGATTGCTTCGTCGCAGGAGATTAGGGTATAATCAGAGATAAAGGTGGCTCCTCGCAATGACGGCGGGGATTATTCCACAACCCATATCACCAACTTCTGCCCCGCCTTAACATCATACGAGGAGAGGTGGTTCCATGCTTTGATGTTTTCGAGGGTGCAGTTATATTTCATGGCGATGCGGTGAGTGAATTCACCGGGCTGCACTTCATGGATGATTTTCTTGCGGCCTGCCGTTGACCCTGCATTCTGCACCATGACGTTGTAATCGACGGGTGCACTGCTGTATCCGAGAATTTTTATTTCCTCCTGAAGATATTTCGAAACACTGGCAGCCGGCAACACCAGCACCGACCACGGATCCTGCGACGGGATATAATCAGTCCTGTACACGGGGTTGAGCAGCCGGATATCGTTTACAGGAACTTCGATCATAGCCGAAATCTGGTCGAAACTTACTGGGTATTTAATATGCAATGTGTCGATTGATTCAAAGTTATAGGCCGGGTTAACGGGGATTATGCCGTGGTCTTTGTAAAAATGCATCAGGTAATACACCGCAATGAAAGCCGGTACATAATTCTTCGCCTGTTCGGACAAATAGGGACGCAGCTTCCAGTAGTTGGTCTCGCCCTTGCAGCGTTCGATGGCTTTCCGCACTTCTCCCGGACCGTTGTTATAGGATGAAAGCACAAGCTGCCAGTCGTGAAACGTATTGTTCAGGTATTTCAGGTATTTGCAGGCCGCTTCGGTTGATTTATATGGATCGCGACGTTCGTCGATGTAGGATGTTACCTCCAGGTCGAACAGCCTTCCGGTATTTACAAGGAACTGCCACAGGCCAACGGCACCCGATTTGGAAACCGCCAGCGGATTGAGTCCCGATTCCACCACAGTGAGGTATTTCAGTTCATAGGGAAGTCCGTAGCGGTCGAGTATTTCATCGAAAAGCGGAAAGTAAATTGTGCTCAGCCCGATAACGGAGGCCATTTCCTGTTTGCGGGGACCGGTGAAAAGGTCAATGTAATGGCGGACTTCGGGTGTATAATCGAGCTGAACGGGTGAAAGCTTATTCAGCGAGGCTATGCGGTATTCGTAGAGCATGTCTTTGTCGTCGGGAAGGGCGGCGGCGCATAGTGACTGAGGAAATAATACCAGGAGAAAAGTGAAAATGAGGTAAATGGTAATCGGTATTCGGTAATCGGTAATCGGTGTCACCCTGTTTACCCTGAGCGGAGTCGAAGAGAGCGGGCTTTGCCTGATGCCATAATAATTCAGGCTCAACCTGAAAAGACAGGTCCGACTGAGGCAGAGTCTCAACCGAACAGAATAGGCATGGCAGGTTTTATACATGATCAAATATAATGATTTGAGATGGGTTTACGATTTTAAATGAAGAGGGTTATACTGGATACTAGATGCTGGATACTGGATGCATCGTTCGGCTAAGGCTCTGCCTTAGTCGAATATATCTCATCAGGCTCTGCCTGATGGGTATAATTATTCAGGCCCAGCCTGAAAAGATACGCCCGACTGAGGCAGAGCCTTAGCCGAACACCAACAAAAAAACCCGCTACTCACGCAGCGGGTTTTACTCAAGATTTTTTTCAGGTTTTACTGATTTTCCTTCAGTTCAGCAACCGGAGTTTCGGCCTGAGCTTTTGTTTCTTCGGTCTGATCAGGCTGGGATGCTTTTTTGAATTCCTTTAATCCCTGACCTATTCCTTTCATTAATTCAGGAAACTTCTTTCCTCCGAACAGCAGCGCGATGACCGCTACTATAAGGATAATCTCCATGGGTCCCAGTGACATATTCTTGTGATTAGTGATTAGTGACTAGTGATTTGTGATTAGTAATTAGTGATTAGTAATTAGTAATCAGCTTTATTTTTTTTCTTCGTCGTTATCGGTCTGTGATGCTTTCTTGAATTCTTTCATACCCTGACCGATACCTTTCATCAGTTCGGGAATTTTCCTTCCTCCAAAGAGCAATAAAAGAGCCGCCAGGATCAGGATAATTTCCATTGGGCCTAGTGTGAAAAGCAAAATGTTCAGATTCATGGCAATTGTTTTAAATTGGAGGGGTAAAATTAGAATAAATTTTTGATATACTCAGTTTTTAACATTATTTATAACACTTTTCAACACTACAACACTGCCCTTTACGGTTTGCATTCCGTAACACCTCACCCCTGCCTTTATAGTTTGCATCCGTAACACCTCACCCCTGCCTTTATAGTTTGCATTCCGTAACACCTCACCCCTGCCCCTCTCCTTGCAGAGAGAGGGGGAAGAACGTTTTAAGAATTACCCGGGTATAATCAAAGAATTTCTCTTTAACATGTTTCGCTCACATGGTATAGAGAGGGGTATCCCGACTCCCCTCTCCTGCAAGGAGAGGGGCCGGGGGTGAGGTGTTGACAGATGTAATGAGAGTCCGTAGTGAGGTTTTGTCTTACTTCCCAAGCCACTTCTCCACTCCCCTCACAATATCATTTGTATTGGCATAGATAAGGAGGCCGATGATGAGGACCATGCCCACGATCTGGGCGTATTCCATGAATTTTTCGCTTGGCTTGCGGCGGGTAATGATCTCATAAAGGAGGAACATAACGTGACCGCCGTCGAGTGCCGGTATAGGCAGTACATTCATGAATGCCAGCACGAGCGAAAGAAAAGCGGTGATTTCCCAGAATGCTTCCCAAGACCATACTTTCGGGAACAATCCGCCGATGGCGCCGAAGCCGCCAAGTCCCTTGTAGGCCCCGGTTTTAAAATCGAATATGAGCTTGAACTGCTTGATATAAAAACTCAGCTGTGAGCCTGCCAGTTTGATCCCTGCCGGAATCGCCTGGAAAAAGCCGAACGTACGGGTTTCGAGCTTGTAAAGTCCCAGTTTTTCGAGCTCTTCATATGTGGGAACAAAAGGAAATATTTCAAGTTTTTTTGCCGCTGTAAGCCTGAGCTGAAGGGTGACCGGCTTGCCGTCGCGCAACACTTCCGCTGTTAACGTACCTGTAGGGAGTGTATCGGCCATGCTAACATACTGGTCGTAATATTTCACAGGTGTGCCGTTGATACTTACAAGCTGGTCCTTCGGCTGAAGGCCCGAATTTTTATTCACCGATGAATCAGGGATTTCCCGGATGATGAAAGGAATACGCGGATAAAACAGAATTCCTTTTCTTTCCTTAACCAGGCTGCCCACGAAATTGGTAGATACCGTGAAGGAATCCACTTTGTTATCGCGCAGTACCTGTACTTTTCCCCCGAATATGATTTCCCTGTATATGTCTTCAAAACGAACCGGTTCCGTTCCGTTAATAGAAAGAATTTTGTCGCCATTTTTGAAACCAATATCCTGGGCGATCGAATCAGCGCACCAAATGCCGTCGGTTACATTACGGACAGGTAAAAATTTTTCTCCCCATGCATAAAGGATCGCTGTGTAGATGATAAAACCGAGGACGAGGTTTACCATAACTCCGCCAAGCATGATCAGCAAGCGCTGACCTGCGGGTTTCGACCTGAATTCGTAAGGCTGGGGGGGCTGCTTGAGTTGCTCTGTATCCATTGATTCGTCGATCATCCCGGAGATCTTGACATAGCCGCCAAGCGGAAGCCAGCCAATACCGTATTCGGTATCGCCTTTTTTCAGTTTGAACAGCGAAAACCAGGGATCAAAGAACAGGTAGAATTTTTCAACCCTGACATGAAAAACACGTGCCAGCAGAAAGTGACCCAGTTCATGAAGTATAATGAGAATGGAAAGGCTGAGAAGCAATTGACCGATTTGGATGATGACGCCCATTTTTTTGAATTTGGTTCCAAAGTTAATTAAAAGTATGTGTAATCGGTAATCGGGGAACGGTAATCGGTGACCGGTGATCGGTAATCGGTGATCGGTAACCGGTGATCGGTAACCGGTGATCGGTAACCGGTAAGCGGTAAGCGGTAATCGGTGATCGGTGATTGGTAACCGGTTAATCAGTGATCGGTAATCAGTACTCGGGGTTTTGAGCAGAAAAGGGAGGACTTATCCATCATCGATTGAAGCATTCTTCCAATGGATTCACATAAAGATAACAGATCGGTTTTAACTTTATCTGAAATATACTCACATTCATTAGCGGTTTCAATCCAATGTTGTGTTTCAAACTGTTCGGAATCTGCATCAGAAAGTTTCGAAATGAAATGTTTCTCATATTTTCTTTTACCCCATGATTCAGCGATTTGAGCTCCGACTGATCGGGATGATCTCCTGATTTGATCAGTGAGTGAAAATCTTTCATCAATGGGAAAATTCTTGCTTAATGCATAAATAGTTCTGGATAACTCACGTGTTTTCTGATAAACCTCAAGTTCTTTGTAGCTTTTAACATAATTCATAACGTTAAATTTATATTATTGATAGAACTGATTATTTACCTAACCGAAAACCGAATACTTTAAACTGAATGCCGAACACCGAATACCGAACACCGAATACCGAACACCGAACACCGAATACCGAATACTACAAACACCCCGCCGCAAACCTCCTTGCCTCAGTATCAGTCATTTGAAGATCATCGAGCGAGGGAACAGCCATGAAGGAGACATGCTGCATTGTTTTTTCGATTACGTCCGACATGCGAAGAAACGAAACCTGCTTGAGGAGGAAGGCTTCAACGGCCACTTCATTAGCGGCGTTCATGATGCAGGGCATGTTGCCGCCCCGGCGGAGTGCTTCGAAAGCCAGTCCCAGGTTACGGAATACCTTCAGATCGGGTTTTTCAAATGTAAGCTGGTTGCAGTCGGTGAAATTATAGCGGGTAAAAGAGGATGGCATGCGAACAGAGCACCCCAGTGCATATTGAATGGGAAGCCGCATATCAGGCAGTCCCATTTGTGCTTTTATCGAACCGTCAATAAACTGAACCATGGAATGGATGATGCTCTGGGGATGAATCACCACATCGATCTTCGCGGGTGCCATATCAAAAAGCCAGCTGGCCTCGATAACTTCAAGTCCTTTATTCATCAGCGAAGCCGAGTCGATTGTCACTTTGTTACCCATGCACCAGTTGGGATGTTTCAACGCCTGTTCGCAAGTCACATCCCTCAACTGTTTGGTTGTCATTCCCCTGAAGGGTCCGCCTGAAGCGGTAAGGATCAGCTTTTCAACTGAGTGCGGGTTTTCACCGGCGAGGCACTGAAAGATGGCCGAATGTTCGGAGTCGACCGGATATATGGCACTACCCTTGCTGAGGGCAAGTTCCGTTATAAGCGATCCGGCCACAACAAGGGTCTCCTTATTGGCAAGTGCAATCGTTTTACCTGATCTGACCGCTTCGTATGTGGGAATCACACCTGAAAAACCGACAAGCGATGCCACCACGATATCCGCCCCGGGTTGTACAACCACTTCAGAAATCGCATTGTTACCGGCCAGCACCTTTATGGGCAGCTGTCCAAGCGATTCCTTAACAAAAGTGTACTGGGTTTCATCCGCAATGACTACGTATTCAGGGAGAAATTCAATTGCCTGTTCAACAAGCAGGTTGGCATTCCTGCCGGCTGTGAGGGCAAACACTTCGAATTGCCTTCGATGAGCGCTGATTACTTCAAGGCATTGCGTGCCTATGGAACCGGTTGAACCCAGTATGGCAACCTTTTTTTTCATCAGCCTTTTTATTCAGAACGATATATAATCCTGCGGGTTTAGGGGACTGCCGTTATACCAGAGTTCGAAATGAAGATGGGGCCCGGTTGTGAGTTCACCCGAATTACCTATTATAGCTATCGGATCTCCGGCTTTTACCCTGTCGCCTGCATGCTTCAGGAGTTCGGCGTTATGCTTGTATATTGAAATAATATTATCCTCATGCTGTATCTGGATCACATTGCCGGTTTCTATCGTCCAGCCCGACATCGTAACCGTTCCCGGCAGGGTGGCTTTCACCACTTCATTGGCCGATGTGACGATATCGGTGCCGTAATGCTCATGGATGCTGCTGAACGAGTTGGTAACGAGACCTTTTACAGGGGGAAAGAACAGGATATTAAAGAGTGAAGGCCTGAGTTTACGGTTTTCGGTGATCGAAAGCCCAAACTGATCGTCGGTAACAAGGTTTCGCAGCACGGAATCCCTGTTTCTGTTGTTATAGGTAAGATTGGGCCGGGAAACAGGCTGCTCAGCATTTGTTTCGGTTTCCGAGACTTTTTCACCCGAAATAATCCGGCGCATATTTTCAAAATAGGCGTCGCGTTTGGCGATCTCAATTTCAAGAGAATCGAGACGGTAGTTATTAAGGTAAATGTTGCGGATCGTTTTTTCGTTCGGATAGCCGGGAATCAGCTCCCTTGCCGGAGTGTATGCAATAACTGAAATAACAATGATAAGAAATACAAAGGTTCCGGTACCCACAATGCCCAGCACATTGAGCTTTGTAAGACGGAGGTTGATCAGTTCCTCGAAAGTTTCATCACGGTATATCGATAGTCTGTACTTGTGCCTGAATTTTTCCCAGAAAGACCGCTTTTCGGTTTTTTCGGACATATTGAGAGATTTGGAACAAATATATAAAAAAAACGATTCTGGATACCGGATGCCGGATGCTGGATGAAATACCGAAAGACGAAGTCGGAGACTTCGCCTAGCAATGGGTACTCTCCGAAATGCTAGGCGAGTTTTCAACTTCGTCTGAACGTAATTTCCATAAGATAATTAACTATCAGTTACGTATTGACGAAGTTTCACAGACTTCGCCTAGCACAGGGTAATCGGTAATCGGTGTCCGGTAATCAGTATTAGGTAATTCGAAAGACGAAGTCGTAGACTTCGCCTAGCAAGGGATAATTAACTATCAGTTACGTATAGACGAAGTCGGAGACTTCGCCTAGCACAGTACTCTCTTTGCAAAGTCTTTCCTGTGCCGGCAGATTGCTTCGTCGCAACAGATTACGGGATAATCATTGATTGAGGTGGCTCCTCGCAATGACGATCTGTAAATCGTAAATCTTCAAATCGTAAATCGTAAATTGCCTTAATACGCCCTCACGTTCTTCCCCTCAATGAAATTCCTGAAAGAACGGTTGACGACGCGGTTACCGCCGGGAGTGGGGTAGTCGCCCGTGAAATACCAATCGCCCAAATGATTTGGAATGGCTTTATGCAGGTTTTCAATCGATTGGTACACGATCCTTACCTCGGCCTTAACATCCGGAGTTTTCAGCATATCTGCGATTTTACCTGATATTTGTTCGGGAGTGAAAGGTCTGTAAATTTCACGCACGTGATTGATCGTCTCCTCACGTGGAACCGATTCGCTGTCCTTTGCCTTCCTGTATACTTCATTGATAATATGTTGCCTCCCGGTTTCCTTCAGAAGGGCCATGGCAGCACGGAAGGCAATAAAATCGCCCAGCTTGGCCATATCGATACCGTAGCAGTCGGGATACCTAATCTGCGGCGAAGATGAAACAATGATGATCCGTTTCGGCTTAAGCCTGTCGAGTATTTTAATGATGGAGTATTTCAGCGTGGTTCCGCGAACGATGGAATCGTCGATCACCACCAGGTTATCCTTATTTTCCCTTACCGTTCCGTATGTAATGTCATACACGTGGCCTACCAGGTCGTCACGGTGTGAATCCTGGGTTATAAAAGTACGGAGTTTGATATCTTTTAAGGCAACTTTTTCAACGCGGGGCCTGAGGAAAATGATACTGTCAAGATCTTCCATTGTATAATTGTTGCCCAGCTTCAGGATCTTTTCCTTTTTTTCATTCTTCATGTACGTTTCAACACCGTGCACCATACCATAGAAAGCCGATTCCGCCGTATTCGGGATAAAGGAGAATACCGTATTATCCAGGTCGTGGTCAATGGCTTCGATAATCTGCGGGGTGAGCAATTCACCGAGCATTTTTCTTTCCTGGTATATTTCCTGGTCGCTTCCCCTCGAAAAATAGATCCTTTCGAATGAACAACTGCGTTTTTCAAAAGGTCCCCTTATTTTCTCAATGGATACCGCACCGTTTTTCTTTATTATGATCCCCGAGCCCGGATCGAGTTCGTTTACATCGGAAAAATCCACATTCATAACCGTCTGGATGGCCGGTCTTTCGGAAGTGACGATAACGATTTCGTCATTCTTATAATAGTAAGCGGGCCTGATTCCCCACGGGTCCCTGATAACAAACGCATCACCGTGACCGAGCAAACCGGCAATGGCATAACCGCCGTCCCATTTTTTGCTGGCTTCGCGAAGCATATTGGGCACGTTGAGATTATTGGCGATTAGCTCTGTAATATCCTCGTTTTCGATTCCCTGCTTTTTGTAATTATCAAAGTCGTGCTGTATTTCCCTGTCGAGGAAGTGCCCGACATTTTCAAGCATTGTTACTGTATCGGAAAAATCGCGCGGATGCTGACCCAGTTCAACCAGGATGCGGAAAAGCTCATCCACATTGGTGAGGTTAAAATTGCCGGCCAGCAGGAGGTTTCTTGTTTTCCAGTTGTTGACACGCAGAACAGGGTGTACTTTTTCAATATCATTTCCGCCGTATGTGCCGTATCTGAGGTGACCCAGCAGCACTTCAGCTGCAAAGGGCAGGTTTTCCTTAGCCCAGAAAGGATCGCTTTCAAGTTCCTTATCAGCCTTTTCCGACTGCCGTTGTATGGCTTTGAAGATGGCGTTAATGGCGGCAGCTTTAACGGAGCGTTCCACGTGGATGAAAGGTTTGCCGGGTTTCAGATCGAGTTTGACCGAAGCAACGCCTGCACCATCCTGTCCCCTGTTATGCTGTTTTTCCATCAGCAGGTAGAGCTTATTCAGGCCGTACTTCCAGGTTCCGTATTTAAGCTGGTAGTACTCAAGCGGCTTTAATAATCTCACCAGTGCTATCCCACATTCATGATTAACAGCATCCGTCATAAAAAAATCTTTTGTAAAAATTTAAACTACCTGGGGAAATTCACCGTAATGTTGTCCCGGATAAAAGCATTGGGATAATCAAATCGTATTCTCTCGAGGAACTTCAATGCTTCACTTTTGGTTCTGAAATCTCCCACATACACTTTCCAAAATGGTGATTCAAAAACCTTATCGCTGCTCACATCCTCATAGCGGCTGATAAAACGGGCCCTCTCCTGGTCCGCCGCTGAACGGGCCTGCTGACCGGAGTTATAATAAATGCACACACGGTAACCTTTGATACCTTTCAGATTTCGCATGAGCGAAAGGTGAAGGTTGACCATATTGGTGATGTCGGCGTTCTGTTTGATTTTCACAGTGCCGCTTCCGGGCTGGGCGGACTGAATGTATGCAAATATGTCGTAGGGAATCTGTGCCTGAATTCTGCCTGAAAATCCTGTTGCCATGAGCAGGACAAGTAAATATGTTGCTTTTTTCAACATAATTTCTGAATCAGGGGCAAAGGTAGTAAAAAAATGGATATTGGTGCGGGAAGATCGTCATTACCTGCTTATAGCCGGCACATCAATCAGCCTTTTTTCTGAAACGGGGACTTTTTTAGTTTTAAACCAGGAGCGGGCTTTTACGAAGCCCTGCATTTCTATATTGACCTGTTTTTTGCGGGCAAGACCATATAGTGTGGATGCACCCGACATCAGGTTCGCTATCTCAAGTGAAAAGTCGGTTGCATACGATGAATCGGATTTTGCTTTTATTTTCAGCGGGGTTGTCGTTGTGAGTGTTCCGATAAAATTGCCGTCTACAATTGTTTTGAGGTTCACTTCGGTTACCCTGAAAGAAACTGAAGAAGGATTGTGCACTCCCACAGAGGCCGTGAAAGTGATTGTATTGTTTTCGATCCCCCTGAAGTTCACGTTGTCGACGCCGGTGAGCGTGATATCATCCACCCCTTTGCACGACAAAAGCAATAAGGGTATAAGTATTAAGGTTATAAGCAATAAGGGATTAAGGGCTTTCATTCTTTTATTTTGGGTAAAAGTAGTGAAAAAAGGAATAGCCCCGGCCTGAAGGCCGGGGCTACTGATTAAAGCGATTTAGCAATAAGATCGCCAACCTCTGAAGTTCCCATTCCCATTTTGCCGGCGGCGAGGCTTTTAATTTTGCCTGATGCAAGGGTGTTGCTCACAGCCTGGTCAATTGCTTTGGCTGCTTCTGCTTCACCAAGGGTTTCGATCATCATGCCCCCTGCACAAATTGCAGCCAGCGGGTTGATGATGTTCATACCCTTATATTTCGGGGCCGATCCGCCCATGGGCTCGAACATGGAGACCCCCTCAGGATTGATGTTACCTCCGGCTGCTATGCCAAGGCCGCCCTGGATAATAGCACCGAGGTCGGTAATGATATCTCCGAAAAGATTTTCGGTTACGATCACATCATAAAATTCGGGCGATTTAACAAACCACATGTTGCAGGCATCCACGTGATTGTAATCCTGCTTGATATCGGGGTATTCGGTATCGCCGATTTCCTTATGGGACCTTACCCAGAGGTCACCGGCATAAGTAAGCACATTGCATTTATGCACAAGAGTGAGCTGTTTTCTCTTGTTGCGTTTACGGGTGTAGTCGTAAGCATACCGTACACACCTGTCGACTTGCGGCCTTGAATACACCATCACCTGGGTGGCAACCTCATTGGGAGTACCCACCTGAACGGCACCACCCACACCGGTGTAAATTCCACCTGAGTTTTCACGTACCACAACAAAATCAATGTCTTCGGGACCTTTATCCTTCAGCGGAGTTTCCACGCCGGGATAAAGCTTCACCGGTCGGAGGTTGATGTATTGATCAAGCGCAAAGCGGCTTTTCAACAGAATTCCCACTTCGAGAATGCCGGGCTTTACATCGGGATGGCCAATGGCTCCGAGGAAAATGGAATCGAACTTTTTGAATTCGCCAATGGCTGAGTCAGGCAGGGTTTCACCTGTACGAAGATAGCGGTCACCGCCAAAATCGAAATACTGGTAATTCAGTTTAAAGCCAAATTTTGCGGCTGCGGCGTCCATTACTTTAACGCCTTCCTTTACTACTTCGGGTCCTGTTCCGTCACCCGGAATTACTGCGATGTTGTAGGATTTCATTTTTGTGATTAGTGATTAGTGATTACTATGTCTGTTAGTCTGTTGGTCTGTCAGGAAAACTTCTTAAATCTTAAATCGGTGTTCGGTGTTCGGTGTTTTTGACGCCCTACCTGTGCGGGCAGATTGCTTCGTCGCTTTACTTTCTGCCATAATCATTGTTATACCCGGCTTCTCGCAATGACGAACTCTTTTATATACTGCTGTTATTCTCAATAATATTAAGCATTTTCAGTGTGGCTTTGATGGCGGCGACGGTTTGGTCGGAATCGAGGGCGCGGGTTTTGAATTCGTGCTCCATTTTCCATGTGATAACTGTCTGCACCAGTGCATCCGTTTTTCCGCCGGGAGGAATTGAAACGAAATAGTCGATAAGGGCAGGAAGTGATTTCTCAAGCCTGCTGTATATCTTGCGCAGCGCCTTCATAAAGGCATCGTACTGTCCGTCGCCGTTAGCAGTTTCCTCAAAAACATCCTCGCCTATCTTAATTTTCAGACTGGCAACGGGCTTTAATTCGTTAGCTGTAGACAGGGAATAATTGAGGATCTTTATTTTTTCGTCAACCGTTTTATTCCGCAATACATCGGAAATGATATAAGGCAGATCTTCCTGTGTAACCGATTCTTTTTTATCTCCCAGTTCAATAATCCGTTCCGTTACCTTCCGCATCGCTGCAAAATCGAGTTCAATGCCCATTTCTTCGAGATTCTTACGGATGTTTGCTTTTCCTGAAGTTTTGCCCAGTGCGTAAATCCTCTTCCTGCCAAAGCGTTCCGGCAACAGGTCGTTAAAGTACAGCTGGTTCTTCTGGTCGCCGTCGGCATGTATACCGCTTGTTTGCGTAAATACATTGTCGCCTATCACCGGTTTGTTGGGTGACACCCGGATGCCTGAAAATGATTCAACCAGTTTACTGACCATCGTTATTCTCGACTCACGGATCGACATATCATACCTGAAATGATCTTTCACAATGGCTACTATACTTGACAGGGGAACGTTACCCGCTCTTTCGCCAAGTCCGTTTACGGTAGTGTGAAGACAGTCGATTCCGGCCCGGAGGGCTGAAAATGCATTGGCAGCTGCCAGGTCATAGTCGTTGTGTGCATGGAAATCGAATTGCAACATAGGATACCGGTCGATTATCATTTTACAGAAATCGTAAGCCTCAACCGGGTTAAGGATACCAAGTGTATCGGGAAGCATGATGCGGTCGACCTGGCACATTTTAAATGAATCGATCATATAAAACACGTAGTCGGGCGAATGCCGCATACCATTCGACCAGTCCTCGAGATAAATATTTACCCTGAGTCCCTGCTCACGGGCCCGCTGCACTGTCTGCCTAATGTCTTCGGCATGCTGTTCGGGCGTTTTCTTCAGCTGTTCGGTTACATGTTTCAAAGAACCTTTTGTAAGCAGGTTCAGCACTTTTCCGCCTGCATTTTTAATCCAGTTAATGGAAACGTCGCCATCGACAAAACCCAGCACTTCAACCTGGTTAATGTGGTTGTGCTTAGCTGCCCATTCGGTAATCTTCTTCACAGCGGCAAATTCGCCTTCCGATACCCTGGCTGACGCAACCTCAATGCGGTCAACCCTGAGATCATCGAGCAAAAGCTTGGCCATGCTGAGTTTTTCCTCGTCGGTGAATGACACTCCCGAGGTTTGTTCTCCGTCGCGGAGAGTGGTGTCCATTATGGTGATCTTCATGGTTGAATGTATTCAGTGTTCGGTAATCGGTAATCCGTGTTCGTTGTTTGTTTCAGGGACGTTAGGGACTCTAGAGACGATAGGGATTTCAGGTAAGACGAAATCAGAGACTTCGCCTGGATTAGATTTCAGGTAAGACGAAGTCAGAGACTTCGCCTAGCTTATTATCCTACTAATAGCCTAATAGCCTAATAGCCTTTCTTCTCAAACTCCACAATCTTATCCTTCATGCTCAGCAAATAGTCGATATCGTCGTAGCCATTGATGAGGCAAGTTTTTTTGTAATGATTGATATCGAAATGTTCCTTTTCGCCTGTTGCCAGGATAGTGACAGTCTGGTTCGGCAAATCGATTTCAAGAACAGCGTTTGCATCTTTTTCAATAGCGGCAAACACCGACTTTAAAAAGCCTTCGCTAACCTGCACCGGAAGTATACCATTGTTCAGGGCGTTGTTCTTGAAAATATCGGCAAAAAAACTTGAGATCACCGACCGGAACCCGTAACCGCCTATAGCCCAGGCGGCGTGTTCGCGACTTGAGCCGCTGCCAAAATTCCTTCCGGCTACAAGGATCTGGCCGGAGTACGTAGGATTATTCAGCACAAAATCAGCTTTCGGCTGGTTATTCTTATCGTATCTCCAGTCACGGAACAGGTTATCGCCAAACCCATCACGGGTGGTGGCTTTCAGGAACCTTGCCGGTATGATCTGGTCGGTATCGACATTTTCAATAGGCAGAGGAACGCAGGTTGATATGAGTGTTTTGAATTTTTCGGTTGCCATGTGTAGCAATATGATTATAAATTATACATCTGGTTAAAGGAAATCCCTGGGGTCCGTGATCTTGCCGGTAATGGCTGCGGCTGCAGCGGTGAGTGGACTTGCAAGGAATGTACGTGCGCCGGGTCCCTGCCTGCCTTCAAAATTCCGGTTTGATGTGGACACGGCATATTTACCTTCAGGTATTTTGTCGTCGTTCATAGCCAGGCATGCTGAACATCCGGGCTGGCGAAGTTCAAAGCCGGCTTCGGTAAGTATCCTGTCAATTCCTTCTGAAATTGCCTGTTTTTCTACCTGTTTTGATCCCGGAACGATCCATGCGGTTATGTTATCCGCTTTTTTCTTTCCTTTCACAAACGAGGCAAACTGGCGGAGGTCTTCGATCCTTCCGTTTGTGCAGCTTCCGACGAAAACATAATCAACCGGTTTGCCCATCATCGGCGTAGCCTGGTTGAGGTTCATGTACTGCATGGCCTTTTCAAAGGTGAGTTTGTTCGATTCGGGAAGCTCCCTGCTGTCGGGTATCCGGCCTGTAACTCCAACTCCCATACCCGGATTGGTTCCGTATGTGATCATCGGTTCAATATCTGCGGCATCATAATGCAGCTCAAGATCAAAAACAGCTTCCGGATCGGAAACCAGCGTTTTCCAGTAGGTGAGTTTCTTATCCCATTCGCCGTCTTTTGGTGCAAACTCACGATCCTTAAGGTATGCGAAAGTTGTCTCATCAGGAGCAATCAGACCACCCCTGGCGCCCATTTCAATGCTCATGTTGCAGACTGTCATGCGGCCTTCCATGGAAAGCGAACGGAAAGCAGAGCCGGCATATTCGATAAAGTATCCTGTGCCACCGCTGGCGGAAATCTTTGAAATGATATAAAGGATAAGATCTTTGGCTGTAACACCTTTGCCGAGTTTCCCGTCAACCGTGATCCGCATTTTCTTAGGCTTGGGCTGCATGATACACTGAGTGGCGAGCACCATTTCCACCTCGCTTGTTCCGATTCCGAAGGCAACACAACCGAAAGCTCCATGTGTAGATGTGTGGCTGTCGCCGCATACAATCGTCATACCCGGCTGGGTAAAGCCCATCTCAGGGCCGATCACATGCACAATGCCCTGTTGAGGGTGGTTAAGACCATAATGCCTGATGCCGTGTTTCTTTGTGTTTTCAGTGAGCTTATCCACCTGGGTGCGTGAAAGCAGGTCGTGGATGGTCATATGCTGGTTCACTGTGGGAACATTGTGATCGGGCGTAGCCAGCGTCTGGTCGGGCCTGAAAACTTTCAGACCTCGTTTATCCAGTCCCGCAAAAGCCTGAGGACTCGTCACTTCATGAATCAGGTGCCTGTCGATGTACAGCACACTGGGACCGTCTTTTAACTCAGAAACCACATGCGCGTCCCAAACCTTGTCGAATAATGTCTTAGCCAATTCTGTACGATTTAATGTTAAACAATTTTATTGATTGCACTGATCAAAGCCTCTACCGAAGCAGTGAGAATGTCGGTATGACCTGCGAAACCATAATACAGGTTACCGCGGTTTTCAATCTGGATATGAACCTTTCCGACATCATCGCTTCCGCGTGTGATGGCCTGTATGAGGAATTCCTCGAGCTTGATGTTGTGTCTTACGATACTGCGGACTGCCTTAAAGGCAGCGTCAACGGGACCGTTTCCTGATTCAGTTGCTGTAAAGCTTTCCCCGCTGATGCTCAACGTAACGGCTGCCATGGGGATTGCCGATTTACCGCCTATGATTTGTAAGTGCTCGAGCTTAATCCGGCTGCCGTTTGCACTTTCATTGCCCACAAGGAGTTCAAGATCTTCGTCCTTTACCTCCTTTTTGCGGTCGGCTACTTCAAGGAATTTAGTATATACCTGTTCCAGTTCTTCTCCTTCGAGCTGGTACCCGAGGTTTTGCAGTCTGTGTTTCAGGGCGGCCCTTCCGCTCCGCGCCGTAAGGGCAATGATGGATTCATTGATACCCACAGTTACCGGGTCGATGATCTCGTAGTTTTCACGGTTTTTCAGCACGCCGTCCTGGTGAATACCCGAAGAATGGGCAAATGCATTCCGGCCTACGATTGCTTTATTGGGCTGAACCGGCATGTTCATCAGGGATGATACCATGCGGCTGGTTTTATAAATATTTTCGGTTATAATACCTGTGTCAATTCCTATGTTTTTACGGCTTTTGAGGATCATCACCACTTCTTCGAGTGAAGTGTTTCCGGCCCTTTCGCCAATACCGTTAACTGTAACCTCAACCTGTCGGGCGCCGTTCAGCACCGCACTGATGGAGTTGGCAGTGGCCATGCCCAGGTCGTTGTGGCAATGGGTAGAAATGACTGCCTTGTGGATTCCTTTTACATTTTCAACAAGGTAACGGATTTTAGCACCGTATTCTTCAGGAAGGCAATAACCGGTGGTGTCAGGAATATTCACAACGGTGGCGCCAGCCTTGATAACCGCTTCGATAACCCGGGCCAGGTATTCATTGTCGCTCCGGCCGGCGTCTTCGGCGTAGAATTCAACGTCTTCCACGTAATTCTTCGCATACTTAACGGCGGCGACGGCTCTTTCAATGATTTCTTCCGGGGTGGCGTTGAATTTGTATTTGATATGGTAGGGTGATGTTCCGATACCTGTATGGATGCGTTTTCTTTTTGCGTATTTAAGGGCTTCGGAGGCCACATCGATGTCTTTCTCGACGGCTCTTGTGAGAGCGCAGATAACAGGGTATTTAACCACTTTGGATATTTCTTCGACAGAATGGAAATCACCGGGACTGGATATCGGGAAACCGGCTTCTAGTACGTCAACACCTAGAGCCTCGAGGGCCCGGGCCACTTCAATTTTTTCTACTGTGTTTAACTGGCATCCGGGAACCTGTTCCCCGTCTCTCAGTGTGGTGTCGAAAATAAATAATCTGTCGCTCATAATGATATGGTTTTATTAATAATCAAAAGAGCCATCCTCGTTCTGAGAATGGCTCTTTTATATTTTGTCACAGACATACCATTCTCACTCCGGTGTCTTAAGAAGGAGACCAAGAATAATAATGTTAAAAATGATAGCCTGATTTTTCATTGAATCAATTTTTCAGAATGCAAATATAATGACAAAAATCATATTTGCAAAAAAAGGGGGAAAAAAGATTAAGTGCTCGTCATTGCGAGGAGCGAGAATTAATATTGATTATAGAACCACTTAAATGCGACGAAGCAATCTGCCAGCACAGGCAATGCTTTGCAAAGAGATATTTACAAATCGGTTTCGGCAATTGTGTTGGTACTCTTTGCAAGGCTCTTCCTGTTCGGTCAGATTGCTTCGTCGCCAGTAAATTTGTCTATTTGATTTAATTTAATTCAAGCTCCTCGCAATGACGGCTTGGTTTTGTCTATTCCATGGCATTCATCAGTTCCTCGGTCATCTCGAGGTTATGGTAAACGTTCTGAACATCGTCAACGTCCTCAAATTCTTCGATTATTTTAAGCACTTTCTGGGCGGAGTCGACATCAAGTTTCTTTGTATCGTTGGGAATGCGCTGCAGGGTTGCATTTTCTATTTTAACACCCATTTCTTCCAGTTTCTTATGAACCTTGCCAAAATCCTCAACAGCACAAGTGATTTCAAAAACATCGTCGTTCAGATCAATATCTTCGACGCCGGCATCAATGACTTCGAGTTCAAATTCTTCGGGATTGATATTTCCTTTTGGCACAGTAAAAACTCCTTTACGGTCGAAAATGAAAGCGAGTGATCCATTGGTTCCAAGGTTGCCGCCGCGTTTGTTGAAGATCGCCCTGATGTTGCCCACCGTACGCTGGTTATTGTCTGTGAGACATTCAATAAACACCGCCACACCATGGGGTGCATAACCCTCAAAGCTCACTTCCTGGAGATTGGCTCCTTCATTGCTGGCTTTATTAATGGCCCTGTCCACATTATCCTTTGGCATATTGGCTCCTTTGGCATTCTGCACGGCCAGGCGAAGCCTCGGATTATTTTCAACTGCAGCACCGCCTTCTTTAACGGCTATCTGGATTTCCTTTACTATGCGTGAAAAAATCTTTCCTCTTTTTGCATCAAGAGCTCCTTTTTTCCGCTTAATGGTTGACCATTTACTATGACCCGACATATGGATTTTTTTTGTTTTTAAGAAAAGTATGCAAAAATAATAATTTACTGTCAACCGGGAAAACGGAAAAGGGTTAAATTATATCATAAGTGTCTTATTAAGTATGAAGTACTTGTTTTGAATCAAACAAAACTGTAACTTTTAGCACAGCCGTTTGTTCTCATTCAAGTAACCTCAAACGTATGAAATTTATTAAATGTTTGCGGATCTGGTTGTTGTTACCGGTATCGGCAGCAGCTGTCTTCCTGGCAGGATTTGCCTTGGAAGACCTGCGTTTTAAAAGAATCAACGATGCGTTAAACAAATATAACTACCTGTTCCCGCAGCAAAAAGTATATCTTCATATCGATAAAAAGGTTTACAGGGGAGGAGACGATCTGTGGATTAAGGCCTATTTACTGAACGGTACGGATCATTTGCCCGATACCTTCAGCACCAATCTGTATGTTGAAGTTATGAGTCCGGGCCAGACCCGGGTTGAAATCAAGCGACTGCAAATTCTTAACGGTTTCGGGGTCGGTGATTTTCATTTATCCGATACGCTACCTGAAGGACTATACCAAATCAGGGCGTTTACTGCATGGATGAAAAATTTTGATCCTGATTTTTTCTTTAAAAGGAATTTCCAGGTAATGAATCCGGATTATTCAAGGCTTATCTCTCCGAAACAGGCCCGTGAAAACAAGAAAGCACTTAAGAAAATGTTCGGTACCGATTATACCGATGTGGATCTCCAGTTTATGCCAGAAGGAGGTTACCTTGTAAACGGTCTTGAAAGCGTTGTGGGTTTTAAGGCCATAAATAAACCGGGAAAAGGAGTGGATATTGAAGGTGAAATCCGTGACAGCAAAGGAAAAAGAGTCACCGGTTTTAAAACGTTATATAAAGGAATCGGCACATTCCGGTTTACCCCTGTAAAAGGCCTGAAATACTTTGCCGTAGCCAAAACCGGTGAAAAGGAGATTAAGGTTCCCCTTCCACAGCCCCTCGAATTTGGCCTCGTGATGCATACTGAAAACACGCCCGACCATGTAGCTATACATTTTGTTTCAAACAGACATTCAAATGATCCGGCAGCCAATGATCTCATTGTCGTAGGTCAAATAGGAGGAAGAATCTATTTCAGTAAAACGATCAGTCTTAACCAGGGTAAGGCTTTTCTTGAAATACCCAGAAATATTTTTCCAAGCGGGATCATGCAATTAACGGCCTTTTCAGGACGGGGCACGCCACTGGCAGAAAGGCTTGTTTTTATTAACATGCTGGGTGCTATGAAAATCAGTTATACCGTGGCAGATTCGGCATCGGATAACGGGAATAAAGTTCTTGTTAAATTCCTTGTAACCGACAGAACCAACCGGCCTTTACTGGCAAATCTGTCCATGGCTGTTTTGAAGGATAACGATGATGAGACTGAATCAAACCGTGACAATATCCTCAGTAACCTGCTTCTTGTATCGGATCTGAAAGGATATATCGAGGATCCGCTGGATTACTTTATGAACCCGGGCGAAAACAATGATTCAAAACTGGATAACCTGATGCTGACACAGGGATGGCGCAGGTTTGAATGGAAAGATGTACTTGCCGGCGAATATCCTGAAATAAAATACAAAGAGGAAAAAGGAATCACTATTTCAGGAAGGATCACCCGTGATTTCTTCAATCTTCCGATAGAAAACTGCAAGGTGCAGTTGTCAATTATGGATCAGTATAACGATGTGTTTACAAAGTATTCGGGTGACAATGGAGTTTTTGAATTCGACAGCATGGTCTATTTCGATACAATCAGTGTGAAAATTGAAGCATGGCGGCGTTCAGGAAGAAGGAACCTTGTGATTCAGCTTCCGGATTACGAGGAGGATAAGGTTGTGGGTCACGTGGGCGATTACACCCTTACAACCTATTCCGACAGGGATAAGAAAGAACACAGGAAGAAAATGTACGCTGAAAATCTGAAATTATATAAAAAGGAAAAGGCCGCAGAGGAGGAAGAGAGAAAGAACAGCCTGCAGGGATTATACGGGGAACCTGATTTTGTATTGTATAACAAGGATTTCCATATGGTAAACGGAAACATTCTGGATGTAATGAAAGGCCGGGTTCCCGGCGTTATGATAACAGGTAACAATGTGGTGATCCGGGGGCTTAACACCCTCTTTGGAAGCAGTCAGCCGTTATACCTCGTTGACGGTGCGCCGGTGATGG
Organism: Bacteroidales bacterium; assembly: GCA_035299085.1. Lineage (NCBI taxonomy): Bacteria > Pseudomonadati > Bacteroidota > Bacteroidia > Bacteroidales > Bacteroidales bacterium. Next base: position 57,774 of record DATGXG010000039.1, read on the forward strand.
ATGTAAGCTCAGTGACTTCCATTCCATTGCAGGATATTGAAAGGGTTGAGGTGCTGAAAGGCCCGAAGACATCATTTTACGGTTCACGGGGTGCAAACGGAGTCATAGCCGTATATACAAAAAGGGGTGAGTTTCTGATTCGGGGTAAGATTGAATTTGATATGCTTGGTTACAACACTCCCCGCGTATTTTATCAACCAAAATATAAGCCTGATAAAGAACCTCCGTATAACTATACAATAGCCTGGATACCGGTTATAATAACCGATTCAACCGGAAGAGGAAAAGCTGAATTTGACAAACCGGTTATCAACGGCAAATATCACTTCGACGTCCAGGGCGTTTCCTATTCCGGCCATGCCGGCTTTTCGGAATCATTGATTGAGGCGGAGTAAAAGAGGGTATTAGTCTGTTAGTCTATTAGTGTGTTAGTCTGTTAGGAAAAACTGATTCAATTCGAAATCAATTATTTATTGAATATCGTTGTAACAATTCATTGACTTATAATGTATAATCAACCGGTTTTGAATTGCACCATCTAAACCGCAGTTGTATTATGAGAAAGGCATTGGTTATACTTGTTTTGTCTGGCCTGTTTTTTTACGGCCATGGACAAACCCTGCCCAAAAACGACCCTTTGAAGCTCGACGCCGATTACTATCTTATGGATAAAGATTTTAAGAAGGCAATGAACAATTATCTGACTGTTTTAAAGACCGAACCGGATAACGCGGATATCAAATATAAGATAGGAATCTGTTACCTGAATTCCGAGAATGAAAAAGCAAAGGCAATTCCCTATTTGCAGGAAGCGTCGTTAAAAGTATCCGAAAAATACAACTCGAGTTCTTTCAAAGAAACGAATGCTCCCGTAGATGCATTTTTTCTGCTTGGCAGTGCTTACCGCATCAATAACCAGCTTGATGAGGCTATGAATGCTTACAGCAGCTACAAGAATTACCTTGATCCGAAAGATGATTACAACCTGAGTGTGGTTGATCAGTATCTTAAGAACTGTGAATATGCAAAAAGCATGAAAGAACACCCGGTTCAACTTACAACAGTTAACCTGGGGAGTCCTGTTAACACTGTTTCTGCCAATTACAATGCCATTATCTCGGGTGACGGGAAGACTCTTTTTTATACATCCCCTTCGAGACAGGGGTATGATATTTTCATGTGCACCCGGGTTGATTCTGCCTGGAGTTCTCCAAAACTGATGACATCAGCGCTCGGATCCAGCAAATATATGCTGACAACCGATTTGTCACGCGACGGTCAAACTCTGTTGCTGACTCTTGAAGATCCTTTAAATTCCGAAATTTATATAAGTCATCTTGCCAAAGGAAGATGGTCAAAGGCCGAGCCCCTGCCCAAGGAGATTAACAGCAAATACAATGAAACACATGCCAGCCTGTCGACTGACGGCAAAACGATCTTTTTTACAAGTGACCGCAAAGGCGGCCTGGGTGACCTGGATATTTATAAATCGGTGCTTGATGTGAAGGGTTCATGGGGAAAGGCAGAGAACCTCGGACCTGTAATCAATACCCGATATAATGAAGAAACACCTTTTATGGCCGAACAGGGCGACAAACTTTTTTTCAGCTCCGAAGGGCATGAGGGGATGGGGGGTTATGATATTTTTTATTATGATTTCAGTAATCCTGCTGCAGGAGTGGTCAACCTGGGATTTCCGCTCAATTCAACAGATAATGACCTGTTTTACATGCCTGTCGGTGATGGCATGACCGGTTATTATTCTCTTGCTGCCAGTGATGCCATAGGAGGCAGGGATATTTACAGGGTAACCGTGGAAGAAAGAGTGGGAGACGAGGAGAATGGGAGAGTGGGAGAAATGCTTGCGGAGGCAATACCTGACAGCGTCGTTCCGGAAGAGGCAAAACCTGACAGCGTCGCAGACCTGACAGCGTTTGCTACTGAAGAAAGAGTGGGAGACGGGGAGACGGGGAGAGTGGGAGAAGAATCTGAACAGGCAAAACCTGACAGCGTCGCAGACCTGACAGCGTTTACTCCGGAAGAAAGAGTGGGAGACGGGGAGACGGGGAGTGTGGGAGAAGCTTCTTCCATGGCATTTTCCTATAAAGTCCAGATCATGGCCCTTAAAAAACCTGTTGATTTTAAGAAATTCGATAATCTTTCCGGAGTTGTGGTTTCCTATCAGAATGATACCTGGTATCGTTACACGCTTGGCAATTTTAGTAACCGCAGCGAAGCTGAAGTTTTGCTGGGTGAGTTGGTCGCCAAAGGTTACCATGATGCTTTTATAAAAACAGAGGCTATTTTCCCGAAGTTCACGATACAAATTATGGCTGTTCCGGGACCTCTCGTTGATATGTCGGCTTTTTCACAGCTTCCTGAGATATTTGCCACAAGGGGAACAGATCATTTCTGCCGCTATACAACCGGCGAATTCGGTACCAAAGAGGAAGCCCTCATTAGCCTCAACGACATAAAGGAAAAATTTGACGGGGCATTTGTGACGGTTGTGGGGTGGTAGTGAGAGCTTTTTGGGGCTATCCGCCCCAAGCCCTGAGTCACTTTTTTTCTGCAGCAAAAAAAAGTGACCAAAAAATGCCGCCGCTGCTGAAAAAATCGCTAAAAATTAATTCACTGCGCTAAAAGAAAAGAACTCTCCCGATCAAGAATTCTGTGAATTTCAGTGCCCTGAAATTCTACAGATTCTAGATCGGGATCAGACAGCTTTTCTTTTTTAACGCTTCGTGAATTAATTTTCTTAACGCGTTTTTTCAGAGGCGGACATAGCGGTACTCAGGCGTAATCACTATGTTAAATGAAGCGGATAGTCAATTTGACCATCTCACAGCTTTTTATTTAAACCACAGCCATAATCGAAGCACCGTGCGGTGGCCGGGACAAAACGTCGAGCCGGCGTGGCTGTGAATGTTGCAAGGCTGGAATTTCTTACAAGCGAGCTTGCGTCCGGTTGTTAGAAATTCCTGCCTTGCAGCAGAGCGGGCTGGGAGTCGTTTTGTCTGGTCTTTTCTTTGCTTCTTTCTTTGTGACAGGACAAAGAAAGAAGTGGGGTTCGGGGTGAAACCCCGATCACAACAACATAATCCCCATCCTCAAACTCAGCCTGTTATACCTGTAATTGCGTTTGTATTCGCCGGCCCAGTAATCGTTGAGCTCATAATGTAGTATGTTGTAACGGTATCCGATTCCGAAGAAAACGGCTGCACAATCATTCACCGGAACGTAAAAACCCACCCCTGTGCCGGCCATGAACCCTCCTTTTGCTTTCTTATAATCGAAATACAGGTCATCCGGCTTTTCAAGTGAAACGGCATAACCGGCATATCCATCGCAGAAGAAGTGAACCTTACCCCGCGACTGAAGTCGCACGCAACCCGCCAGGGGCAGCGTGTTTTCCTGCAGTTGTTCTATACCGGTCATAATCCCTGCAGAAAGATTGGATGTAATCATAACGTGATGTTCTGAAACAAAGCTTAAAGGTGCCCGGCGATGATCGGACTTTGTTCCCCTTAAAAACCCGAAGGTGGTTGTATTGACATAGCCCGTCTGGGCATTTGCCGGAACAATCATACTGAGAAACAGCAACATCAACCCGGTTTTTCTATTCATCCGATTTTATTTAAAGATGAAATAATCTTCTGCGAGGTTGCGTAAGCACGACGCAACCTTTTTATGAAGGGAATCATCTTAGGCATAACTAATCTATTCAATATGAAAACAAAATCCGCATACCTGCTCCTGGTGTTTGTGTCAGCTTTTATTCTTTCCTGCAAAGATAAAATAGAAGATGTTTACACTGTAAATGCACCGGTCTATCTTTCATACAATGATCTGAGAGCACCCCTTAAAGTTGCCGGCGGCCAGGAAATCATTCAGCCCGGGAAAATCTATTTTAAAGATAATTACATTTTTGTAAACGAATATCAAAAGGGTATCCATGTAATTGATAACAGCAATCCCGAATCGCCTGAGATCATTAAGTTTATTGAAATTCCCGGCAATGTGGATATGGCCGTTAAGGACAGTATTCTTTATGCCGACAGTTATGTGGATCTTGTAGCCATTGATATCAGTGACATTGATAATATCAGGGAAGTATCGCGGGTTGTTGATGCGTTTCCATATATGGTGCCCGCATGCGGAGATGCGCTTGTTGAAACCGTTGACCCTGCAAAGGGAGTGGTAACATCCTGGAAGGTAACCGAGAAAAAAGTCAACGTTGAGAATACCGGTCTTATTTACCGCCCTTATCCCGACTATGATTATATGAAATTTTACAATGCCGTCAGCGGCGGTGCCATTGATGTGGCATCAAATGGTAACGGTGCCGGTACAGGAGGCTCAATGGCCCGTTTCACTCTGTACGACGATTACCTGTATACCGTAGACAATTATATGCTGAGGCTTTTCAATATTTCGGATGCCGCTGCGCCTGCCGAAGCCAATGAAGTATATGTGGGATGGAATATTGAAACGATCTTCCCGTATGATAACAAGCTGTTCATGGGAAGCACTACCGGTATGTATGTCTATAGTCTCGCTGTTCCGTCGAACCCGGAATATGTATCCACATTCTGGCATGCAACCGGTTGTGACCCGGTTGTAGTGCAGGATAACCTTGCCTATGTAACACTCAGGGCAGGGAACTTATGCGGTAATAACCTGAGCCAGCTTGATGTTATTGATATTTCAAATATTGCAGAGCCAAAGCTGCTGAAGGAATACGAAATGGAAGAACCTTACGGGCTTGGTATCGACGGCAATATGCTGTTTGTTTGTGATGGCGATGCCGGACTGAAGGTTTACAATGCAAGCGACCCGATGATCATTAATGAGCGGATGATCGCACAATACCCGGATATTAATGCATGGGACGTAATTCCGCTCGGCGGTACATTGCTGATGATCGGAACCGACGGGCTATACCAGTATGATTATTCCGATCCGGAAAATATAACGGAGCTCAGTGTGATACCGATTGAGCATTTGATACACCAGTAAGGGCCGTCCGTCATTGCGAGGAGCGGGAAATTATTTATCATTTTGAACTGATGTTTCGCGACGAAGCAATCTACCCGCACAGGAAAGGCTTCATCAGGAGTGCTTTTAGCATGGTTCTGCCTGTGCTGGCAGATTGCTTCTTCGCAGGAGATTCGGGTATAATCCTTGATTGGGATGGCTCCTCGCAATGACGAGCTTTTATTCAAACCCCAGAAACGGATATTTCCGGGAAAATTCACGGATTTTGTTCTGTGTGTTTTCCCTGAATTTTTTGTGGGCTTGGGAATCCGGGTTAACAGGGCGGTGATTCAATGCTTTTATTACCGGTTCCAATTCCGCCATTATTTTGGTTGATTCATCAGAGACCCATGTTTCACAGAAGCGGTCCCACACATACCGGGTGCCGGTTTCAGAGGGATGCAGCATATCGGATGCATAGAAACGGTAATCGCGCAATTCATCCATGAATATCTCATATGCCGGAAAATACCAGGCGTTTTCAAATTCTTTCACCATTTGCTGTATGGCATAATGGAGAGTGGATTTACTCAGCTGGTTGTTTATAGCACCATCTGACCAGTGGCGCACAGGACTCAGCGTAAAAATTACTTTTAGACGGGGGTTAAATGTGCGAAGTTCAAAGAAAAGATTCCTGTAATCGGAAAAAATCTCTCCAGGCTTAACCAGCTTTTTTTTGAAAAATGATGAGGGTAATTTGTGACAATTGGCCACTATGCTTCCGGTTTCGTTAAACCGGTAAACCCAGGCGGTTCCGAAAGTGAGGATCAGAAATTCGGTTTCTTTCAGCCAGGATGAGCCTTCTGAAATGCCCTTGTTTATTGCTGCAAGGGACTCATCAGGATCGGAACCTGAAAACCCCGTATAATGAGAAAAGCTTATCCATTGATCATTATAAAAATAAAGATCGTTCCCTGTAAATTCTTTATTCCGGATAAGCAACCGGATGTCTTTTGAAATGGAAACAGGATTAAACAATGTTCCAAACGGATTCAGCAATACCGGAAACTTATAATCAGCCATTATTTTTCCGATATAATCTGAAAAACAGGAACCCGCCAGCAGGCATTTTGTGCGATGGTCTATTTTAATCCCCGATTCCCTGATGTCTACCCGGGTGTGGAATTTATCCATTGACTTGAATTTGGTTATTGATCCAGCCTAGCACATAACTGAAAATTTCCTTTTCTTCCGGTTCATTATGCAATTCGTGGTATCCCCCGGGCCACTCTTTGAAAAGCGTGTTTGGCCCGGCATTCCTCACAAAATTCTTAGTCTGCCTGAACGATGTGATATGATCGTCGCTTCCGTGCATCACCAGCATGGGTACATTGATCTTATAAATGCTTGTGGAAGCCAGGATACCGTTCTTTTCTATTTCGAAAAACAATTTTGGACGAATGAGGTTGTGCACAAGCGGATCCTTTCCGTAATCGTCAACCACTTGCTGGTCGTGCGACAGGTATTGTGCATCGAGGTTACTGCTGATCACCAGGTTCGGCAAAATAAGCCTGATCATATGGGCGCCAGCCATGGTTATCCATGAAGGCTTGAGTGCAAGGGTAAACCAAGGTGAAGTTACAACGGCTGCCTGTGGCATTATTTTTCGGGCGATGAGGTAGTTTGTAACAATATTGCCTCCAAGGCTGTGACCGTAAAGGACCTGGAAAGAATTTCCATAAAGCTCCTGCGCTTTACGCCTTAGGAGTCGTACATCCCTTATATAATCATTGAAGTTTTTCGCATAACCCCTTTTTCCTTCACTGCGGCCATGGCCTCTCAGATCAATTGCAATTACCCCGATGCCCTCCGATACAAACCGAAGGGCCCACCTTTCAAACCGGTTGCTGTGATCCTTGAACCCATGAACATAGTTAATAACCGCCTTTGCCGGCCCATCAGGCATCCAGCTCTGACCGTATAACATGATCCCGTCATGGCCTTTCCAGTGGTATTCCTTGTGGATCATGAAAAATTCAGGAATGAATTATGACTGGTTAATATAGCTTTTTATATGGCGTTCAATTTTTTCGTCGTACATATCGTCCACCGTAATCATGATGGCGGTTTCCTCAACGTCACCAAAGCCATAATTCATCGCGGTCCCGAAGACTTTCATTGTTGGCGACAGGTTCATATACGCGTTGATCAGCGGGGGTATAGTCTCTCCACGTGCACGGACGTTTTGTGAAAGGATTTTATAATCTTCACGGTATGAACTGCCACATAATATTGAATCAAGCAATTTCAGGTCGGTTTCAATGATGAGCGGTTCAAAAGGAACTACAAGATTTTCTTTGTCACCAAAGTATTTTTTCATGAAATACAAAATCAGATCGCGTGCTTCGCGATGAAATGTTGTATACATGGTAACTTTTCCAAAGAAATATTTTATATGCGGATTCTTCATCCAAACTGCACCCAGACCGTCCCACAGGTTGTCCATAGCATAAATGCCTTTGCCTTTCCTGTTGGTTGACTGGTAGGCTGGTTGTACAAACGAGCGGCCCAATTCAATCATATGGGGCATGTACTTTTCCTTGAATTCCTTTGAGAATTTGAACAACCGCGAAGTAGCCAGGTTGCAGTTGCCGTCATCATCAAGGGCTTCGGAGCAAATAAGATAGCGGTATCCGCCCAGGATTTCCTTTTCGGCGGGATCCCAGACGGCAATTTGTTTATAGGGTGAAGGCATAGTATCGAAAAGGTCGATATCCACTTCTTTCCCGGTACCTCCCCCGGCAACCCTGAAAGCCAATTCCCTGAGCCTGCCGATTTCAAGCATGACATTGGGCGAATCATGATGAGTGATCACATAGACCAGATTATGGCCATTGTTCGTCTTCCTCAACAATTTATCCTCAGTTAACTCTTTCTCAAGTAATTCGCGATCGACAGGATCGATAATTGGTCTCATTTTCAACAATTATTTAAATCAAACATTCAGCATGGCCGCGTAAGCCTTGGCATCCAAAAGCTCATTCACGTCAGCCGGATTATCCACCTCCATTTTTATGAGCCATCCCTCTCCGTACGGATCTTTATTGATCACATCAGGCACATCATTAATCTTTCCGTTTACCTCAAGCACTTTGCCGGAAACCGGGATAAAAAGATCGGAAACCGTCTTTACCGCTTCAATGGTTCCAAAGGTGCTGCCCTTTTGAAGATGGTCACCAACTGTTTCAATTTCCACGAATACAATGTCTCCCAATTCGCCCTGGGCGAAATCAGTAATTCCAACATAAGCATTAGTACCACTGATTCTTATCCATTCATGATCGTTTGTGTAACGTAAATCGGCCGGAATATTCATAATTATGTGTTTTGTTTAGTCAAAAATAATCATTATTCCTGACAGGTAATTTCTTTTGTCTGTAAAATTACTGGGTAAGCGTAAAACGCAGGCTGAAACCGATGTTGGTATCGACCCTGCGGAAGGATCTGGAGGTATGGGGTTTGTTGAGGGTGCGGTCGAAGAAGAACTGAAGGTTAAAGCGGGGCGACAGCAGGTAATCGGCAGTAAATTGCATTTTCACAATCTTATCACCCATGGTGATCTGATCGCTTTCATCGTTTTCGGTTTCTGCAAAATACCTCACGATATTTTTATTATCCCTGATTGAAAGATCCAATTTCAGGTTCAGGTCACTTTTGAACGCACGGCCACCGATTTGCAGAGGCACTTCATTGAAACGGTAACCACCACCGATGATCAGCTCATCGCTTACATTTTCAGTCAGCTGGTTATTGGCAAGGCTTAGAGTTAACCGCCTGGCTTTACGGTATTCAGCCCTTGTGATGAGGTTGTTTACCCATGTTCCGTCAAACGATATCAGCGGATTCATTTCTTCCTGGATGGACACCGTATTCATCTGCAGTTCGGGAACAAAATTGTTCTGGAAGTCCCTTTGATAGGTCAGCCCGTCGATTGGATCCTCAATATAGGAGAAATTGGTCGAATAGGAATTTATGTTGTATACCGAACGGTAAGAATGCCTGATTGTAGCGGTTTTTAATACCTGGCTGAAGAGCGGCAATTTCGGAAGCCCGTCAAACGTCAGTATCCAGTTTGGAAGGATGCTCAGGATACCCGGAAATGATCCAAGTGTAATATTTTCAGGATCTTTCCCCGTGTAAGCCGACAAAAATGCGGGTATAATGACCTGTGGAGAAGTAGGGCCGAAACCATCTGTATATCCGGGTTCAACCTTTTGAGGCAAGCCGCTCTGGTAATTATAAGCGCTCTGTTGTTCACGTTGCCTGTACAACCGTTTTGAAATGGTTTCCCTGTAAAGTTTAAACCGTTCAAAGTTAGACGACCGGTAACCGTTTGAGCTTTTTATTTTTTCGAAAGCCGAACGAATACTGATTATCGAAATAGAATAGCCTCCGTTTACGACGTGATTATCTAAATAGAAGCCCATATCGGTAACGACCGAATCACTGTGATGGAAAAATTCGCTGTTAAATTCTGTGTAATTCCGGGTACCGTTCAGTTCGATGCGGAATCCTTTAAACGGCTCAAAAGTTCCCTTGATTGTGAAATTCTCGGTTTTTGACATGGTGAACGGATCGGAAAATGCCGGGTTGGTGGTCAGCCAGCCTTCACGTGCCGCCTTCCTTACAAAGTTTTTGTCCTGCACACCTATCAGGAACGGTAAACCTGGTGCGCCGTTGTATCGGTCACTCGTATTAAATCCGGCCACATTAGGTGCCGGCATAAACCCGGCCACTGAAGTACCGCCTGTAACCGAATAGGAAAGAGTAATATTCTTCAAACCGGTAAGAAAACGAATTGAATTCTCAGCAAGGTAGACAAGCGGTTTTTCACCGGTTTCCACCTTGCCTTCAACAGATACTGTAAGTCCCCTGTAACTGCTGTCGGATTCTACCGAAATACGGTTTTCATCGAGCACATCTACTTTTGCTTTTATTTCTTTACCGTCGGCATCCGTAATTTTTACCGTAACATCGTTTGTTTTGAGCTTATGAGTGATATTCCGGGCAGTGCCTGGTTTCAGGAAGAAGTTCTGTTTTGTGAAATTAACGGTTTTATAATTCTTTTCCTTCTCATCTTTAGGTTTGTCGGAATACTTGGTGTCGAGTCTTTTCAGGTATTTTGATTTGGTATACAGGTTCGACAGGTTAAGCGTTGAGCTACCCTGGATGGTATTTGAATTGGTGATCTCATTTCCGAGCGAACGGCTGCCTTCAAAGATAGGTCCCTGTTTCCAGTCATAACCCGAAGTATATCTCAGGTTTGCTGATGTCCAGCTCAGGAATGGGATTTTATTCACCGGTATATTGTATGTAGAGTTGAACCGGTGATTATACAATACCGGTCTGCCGCCTGTTTTTATGCTGTTCCATACCGATCTTGACCACTCGCTGTTATCTCCTTTCCTGAACATGTCATATGCGCCCGGCAGCTCATCGATCCTGGACACATTGTTAATGTTGAAATCAAATTTAAGTGACCGGGTAAGGTCCCAGTTCAGCTCATATCCCCTGTTCCATACGAAATCCTTACTCACTGTGGAATCCAGCAGAATATCCCTGTCCTCATATACATTGCGGAGTTTCATCTCATTGTATGTACGGGCGAATTCAGATCGAAACGATAACCGGCTCGGAACCAGGGTGAAGTTAAAATCCTTGATCAGCCTCAGGTAAGGCGATTTCATGCCTTTTGTTTTCTTGAACGGAGTTATGCTTTTGGGCCGTGAACTGTAAACATAATTGAAAGCCAGGCCATACTCAATTGAATTATTGCGTTCGACCTCATAGCTGTGAGCCATGGATTCGCTGTAGTCGGCAGAAACAGAAAAATTCGAAGGCGACAGCAGTTTGAATTTCTTGAATTCCTGGTTAACCCTTACATTGGTAAGGTTGATGCTTGTTCGGTTGATGACATCCTGCGATGTTTCCTTGATTTCCCTGCGTTCTTTTGCCGATGAGGCGCCGTCGATCACATCCTTAAGCAGCCTGTCGGGTTCTTTTGATGAGTATTCAGGGGTCACTGTGATTTTTGAAACACCCACATATAAGGGCACCGAAACTTTTGCCTTTTCAGGGAACAGTTTACCCAGTTCAAGGTTCGAGGCGACGTCAATCTGGTTGGTTTCTTCCTTGTTGCGGTCATCCACTTTTTGCTCAATACTTCCGAAACCCGGTTTTGATGTGGCTCCTGCGACCGACAGAGTACCCAGGTCGGCAAGCCTTACCTGTGTACGGGCATTTGCTGCCCATCCTCCCTTGTTATTGAAATCGGTTAGCCGGAGTTCATTGAACCAGATTTCGCCTGACTTGGGCATACCGTCGTTGCTGTATGGATTGTCGGTATCACCGGGGTTCCTGATACCCAGGAGCATCGTACGAACATTGCTCAGGTTTGGCGTGCCCCTTACCTTGATTATATTTTTACCATGCCGCCTTTTGAACACCCTTGTCCGGTCGTACAGATCGGGATGTTCCTTCATGGCTTCATCACGGGCCACTTTCAGATTGACAAGGTCTTCCAGGTTAATTTCAACCAGGTTACTGTCGGGCCATACGGTGCGCCTGTCGCCGTCGCCATAATTGCTGCCCGGAGGGGTAACCACAAGGGGAACTTCGTATTCATAATAGTTGTCAGTCTGGTCAGAACCAAGGCGTATAAAAGCGGTTAGGGCATGATCGTTTAACTGGCCGTCCTGAAGCGCTTCTGCATGGATGAACATCTTCAGTTTCTTGTACTGCCTTAGGTCGATGTTCATATTTTTGTAAGCAACCCTTGCATCACCGTCAGGAAGATCACGGACTTTAAACACAATGGATTGCTCATTCAACTGGGCTATCTGGGGTTGGCTGGGGTCGATAACCCTGTCAATTCCCGGGGGCAGCACATAGTTAACCGGAGTTTTTGAAGCGTTTTCTTCAATGTTTACTGAAGTGATTTCGAATGTGCCATTTTTAGTCTGATCGGTCACCGAAGGTCCGCCTTCTGCCAGGTCACCCGAATATTTTCTCCACTCGGAGCGGATCAGGTGTAATTCTGCGAACCTGAGAATAACGGGTTTTTCAAAGCCGGTAAGGTACATTCGCATAAAACGGATCGACTTGAAATCCTCGATGTTACCGAATTTATTTTCCCAATCTTCAACCGGAATGCGGAACTGGTACCATTTTGCGGTGACTTTACCGTCTGATTTACCGTTGACTATATCGGTAATGTATGGATTTTCAGTATTCAGATCCTCACGATGAATGGGTACGTGGTATTCATAATAGGCATCATTCTCATTCAGGGTGTTATCCTTATTGATGTCCTCGGTGTTCGGAAGGGTTGTGGCAGCAGCAAAATCGCCTCCGCTTTGTTCGGTTGTGGGTGAGTTGCCTTCAACGTTGTTGTAATTTTTATATCTCGAAATGACATTGGATGTATCCCTGTAATCGGAGCTCAGGAAATACCTGAAATCATCAGCAGCCGGGTCCTGGATGGCGCTGTTATAAGCCTGGGTGCCCGGAGTGAGTGAATTTAAAAATGAAGAGAATTTGACTTTCTCCTGTTCATCCGACAAACCATCCAATCCTACATCCTGTATAGCGCGGTTTCGCGGGTCAGCGTCAAATGTGTTAACAATGCTCTGCACAGTCGGTACCCGACCCCATACTGTGCTTTCATCCACTTTTGTAGCTGAATCGGCTGTGGGAAGTCCATTTTCAAAGAATTTCCGTGAATCTTTCAGCACGTCTTCGGAAACTTCACCAAGATCAAAATAAAGGTCTCCGCCGGTATGCTGGTTATCATAAAGGAAGGGGTCCATGAGCCAGAATTCAATGTACTCGATGTTTGATGTCTCAAAATCAGTAGTCTGAAGTTCCCTCATTATGCCACCCCAGCGTTTTGCAGGATCGGGGAGTTTATTATCATCTGTCAGGCCCGGGTCGAAGTTGTAAGGACCTCTTTCCTGGGGGAAAAAGGCCATATTCATGATCAGCAGAGTGTTCTGGAATCCGGTTCCGCTTTCACGGTTTTTGAAGAGTTCGGTTTCAAGAACTTCTCTCTCATAATGGTTTTTCTGAACATCGTCCACACTAATGGCTTTGGGTGTACGGCTTTCATTTCGTGTGAATAACGGGTCGATGGAATACCACGCCAGTTTTGACCGGCCATAACCATATCGTAAATCATTTAATAAACCCGCATTTTGGAATGATCGCGGCGTGCTCGACAGGAACCATGATTGCGGAGTTTTCAGCTCAATGGTGGTTTCAGTTCCTTCAAAATCGTCTATATAGGCCACGCCGCCTTCACCGATAATTTTTGCCTGGCCGGGAATCAGGTGGGCAAATTCCGCATCAAAACTTATTGAGGAAGTTTCTTTGGTTTCGATGAGTGGCAGTTTATCAATGAGTTTTGTGATGAGGCGTGAATCCGTCCTGTAATTGGTATTTAGTCCCCAGATCGTATTGGATATGGGTTCATCGCCCATATTTACTTTCTGGGTGAGCGGCCGTTCGGTAAGATTCATAATGGTGGCACCCACGTTGAAGTTATCCGAGAATTTGTAATCAAAATGGGTTCCCAGCAGAGTTTTGGTCTGCATATTGAAAAGGGCGTTATTTTCAAGGGATATCGAAAGTGGAGCACCCGATTGAAGGAGGCCCTGGTTAATGATTTTAACTCTTCCCAACGCATAATCCACTGAATAATCCTGTCCTTCGACCAGGGTAATTCCACCGGAAGAAACCTTCACCGAGCCCGCAGGAATATTCATTGCATTAAGCTGTATTTCCGATCCGGATGCAGCCTGGTATGATCCTGCCATGAAGAATTTGTTCTTCCGCGAAAGCTGACGAGCCTTGGTTTGGGTGGAATCGTACAATTCCTCAAATACATATTTGTCGGCGATCGAATTTTTTGCAGCGTCCCCTCCTGTTATCGTTCTTCGCAGGTCAGCGCCGAATGGTTCTGTCTGTGTAAAGAATATTCTTCCGTCCCGGGTGCTTATCGAGGTTCCTTCAATGAAGTCAAATCGACCGTCAGGATGGGGTTCATTCCTTGAATCAAGGTTATCCATTTTCATGACCCTAAGGAGGATTTTGCGGTTGAATGCGCTGTCAGCGCCATTTTCAACGATATAGTTGACCGGAACACCGGTTTCATCCTTACGGTAAAGGACGTCAAGTATAAAATCCTTATTGGATACCTGGTATGCGCCGATGGCATAAACGTTCTTCATCATCAGGTCCCAGGTGGCCGATTTTGGGGTAAGGCTTGTTCCTTTCAGCAATTTTACAACCAAAGTCTGCGGTGCACTGACACTGTTTGTTGAAAGTTCGCCCACATGGTATGTCTTTCCCCTGTATGTGTAAACATAAGCAACAGCTAAAACTTCATCGGTTCGCAGGGCTGAATTCAGTGAAATATATCCCAGTTCCTCGTTTATTGTATATTCAGAAGAAGTAAGTCGCCGTGCATTTTCAATTTTTTCATAATCCTTGCCGCCCATGAAGTTATAGGAAGATTCAAGTGGGCCTAATACCGATGCAATCTGGTTAAATGTTCTTACCGATTCATATTGAGTGATAATGGTATTATAGAGTGCATTCCGATTGTTGTCTACCGGTTCATTCGTTCCCACAGGAGAAATGAAAGCCGGAGGTCCTATAAAATTTGCAGTGTCCGGACCGTATCCTTCACCAAGGTCAGCAAGGGCCAGGATATTTCGGGTATCCGTTGTAGACGCGTTTTTATTGGTGATCCAGACTTCGACCTGTTCAATTTGAACACCCGAATTTACATAGGGAAGGGAAGAAAGCCAGGTGCTGTAATTATCCCTGAAAAAATGAGAAAGGAAAAAATGGCGGTTGGCGTCATAATCCACCGCATCAATCTCAAATTCGCTGACTTGTGCCCCGCCTTTAACTTCGATATTTTGCGATTGTCCTTTCTGATGACTGACAACCGAACTCACATACAATTTACCGAACTGAAGATCGGTTTTTAACCCAAACAGGCTCTGGCTACCGGTAATAAGAGTTCCCGGAAGGTTAAAAGCCACGTTGCCGGCTTCTATTTTTTTGATGATCTCATCTTCTTTCCCTGTATACTCGAGTTTTGTCTTATTCTCAAAATCGAAGGCTGCTTCCGTGTTATAATTGATACCGAGCTGCATTTTGTCACCAATACTGCCCGTGACATTCATTTGTATTCTCTCCTTGAAAAGGAACGAAGGATTACGCCTGTTTTTCTCTGAAAGCGCCGGGTTGTCGATCCTCGACATGTTGTATCCAAAGATCAGCTCGGCCGATCCCTGGGGTGTAATGGTGATGACATCGGTGCCGAACACCTTGTCAAATGTTTCGCCCATCTTGATTCCAGGGACAAGTGACGGCCCCTGTGTGGCTTTGTTCTCACGGGAGCGTTTGTACCAGTAGTTATTCACCGAGTTCCGCCTGTCATATTCCATATATTCCCGGAGTGACATCGAAGAGGGCGGCCGGTAATTCAACGAACCTACCTTTTCAGAAAATTCATACTGCCCGGTTTCCGGATTGTATTGAATATTCTGTTTTATATTCGAAGGATCTTTGAGATAAAGCGGTGAACCGTTGCCCGTATTAGAAAAGGGGTAATTATCCTGGGATGGTAATGGATATTTTATTTTGGCTGTGTCGCGCTGGTTAACCTGGGCCGAAAGAGAAAGCGAAAGAAAGAACAGGCAGAATGCCGGCAATGACCGCAATATAAAAGTGACGGGCACTTTCAGCAAGTTCATATGTCTGACCGGCAGGGTTATCAAATTTGCTTTTTTAATGCACTACATTTGTTTAAGGGCCTTCTTAATCAGGTCTTCAAGAGAAAGGTTTTTTTCTGCAAGAAGTATCCGGGAAATAACCTTATCGGCTTCTCCCTTATTGAAACCTAAAATTACCAAAGCAGATAACGCTTCATCCTTGATTCTATTGTCCTGTGCCGGAAAAATTTCGCCTGTTGATTTATCTTTTGAGATCTTATCGCGAAGATCAATGATGACCCGTTGCGCTGTCTTGGCGCCAATTCCCTTGATACTCTGAAGAAGGCTTGTATTACCCGACAATATTGCCTGTTGCAGGTCATCGGGACCCAGTGAGGAAAGGATCATACGGGCGGTGTTTGCCCCTATGCCGGAAACCGATAGCAGAAGGCGGAAGATTTCGCGTTCTCTCCGCGATGAGAAACCGAAAAGTAAATGTGCATCTTCACGGATCACATGATAGACAAAAAGTTTTGCCCTGGCATGCGGTTCGATCTGTGAATAGGTTGTAAGTGAAATTTGCATCAGGTAGCCGACTCCTGCAATATCAATAACACAAAAGGCAGGATTTTTTTCTACAAGAGGCCCTTCAATATATTCGTACATATCAGGATGTTTTGGACATCAGGATTCAGTAATGTCAACCGGATTTAAAGGATTGGCTGAGATATCCCTGTACTGCATGCGGTTTTTGAAGATTTCAACTGCCATGTATACGGCCTTCCGGAAGGAATCGGCTGATGCCAGGTTCTTACCCGTAATATCGTATGCAGTTCCATGGGCAGGAGAAGTGCGGACAACCGGAAGACCGGCGGTATAGTTTACCCCGCCCTCAGTGGTAAGTGCTTTAAAGGGAATGAGTCCCTGGTCATGGTACATGGCCAGAATGGCATCGAATTTACTGAACGTTCCGGCGCCAAAAAATCCGTCAGCCGGAAAGGGACCGAAAGCCATGATGCCTTCATTCTGCGCTTCATTAATGGCTGGAATAATTTCTTTCTGTTCTTCGTCTCCGATCACGCCTTCATCGCCAGCATGGGGATTAAGTCCGAGAACGGCAATCCTGGGACGCCGGATGGCGAAATCAGTGAGCATCGAGTAGTTTATGATCCGCAGTTTGCTGAGGATTGTGTCACGGGTTATGTATTCTGTCACTTTTGCCACGGGAACATGTGATGTAACCACACCGATGCGCATGAGGTCGTTTACCATAAGCATCAAAACACCCTGGGCATTAAAGCGGGTTTCAAAAAACTCGGTATGACCGTTAAAATTGAATTTATCCGATTTAATATTGGCTTTGTTGATGGGTGCTGTAACAATCACATCCAGTTTGCCATCGGCCAGGTCTTTAACGGCAATTTCAAGAGCCTGCAGCGAAGCTTCTCCGGCATATGGAGTGGATTTCCCCAGTTCAACCCTGGCTGAATCGTCAATGCAATTGATGATGTTGGCACGGCGGGCAACGGCTTCGTCAACCGTGCGAATGGAGTTGAAGGTGAAATTTTCAAGGTCCAGCGCTTTGCGGTGATAGGCGGCAACTTTGGGTGAACCATAAACTACCGGGGTGCATAAATCGAAAATCCGGTTGTCAGCCAGTGTTTTCATAATAACCTCATAGCTGATGCCATTGATATCGCCCTGTGTTATGCCCAGGATGATTCTGTCTCCTTTCATGGGTTGTAATTAGTAATTGTTTTTAAGGCGTTAAAGATAGTTTATTTTGGTGATTAGTAATTAGTGATTAGTGATTAGTGACTGGTGACAAGATACCGGATTCTGGATGGATCTGTCCCTATCGTCTCTAAAGTCCCTATTGTCCCTAACCGATCACCGATCACCAATCACCGATCACCGATTACTGAATACCCTTTACCGAACCGGACGCCTACTTTTCCAACAATTTTGTATCTTTGCAGGAAAAATCGGAGATGGCTCTGTTTCGCACGATATTAATACTGTTCATCATATTCTACGTTTTCAGAATATTTACCCGGTACATCCTGCCCGGAATGTTTGTGAGCTACATGGACGATAAAATGCAGGAGTTCACCAAAAATCAGAAAAAGCAAGCTGAAAATGCACGGCGTCGCGAAGGTGAAGTGACAATTAACTACAAACCCGGCTCTTCTAAGGACAAACCCGCGAAGGGGGAGTATGTGGATTATGTGGAGGTGAAGGAATAATTTACGACTGACGATTGATTCGATTTACGATTGATAAAACAGTGACTGGTGACTGGTGATACCGATTACCTCTTTGCAAGGTCCTGCCTGTGCAGGCAGATTGCTTCTGACCGTAGGAACCGGTCATCGCAATGACGGCACTTTGCTACAGCTTATTCTTAATCTTCTTCGCGAAATTTGACGCGAAGACAAAATCATTCAGATTCTGGTTGTCGGAATCAAGGATACCCTCGCGGGTTCCTTCCCATTCTTTTTTGCCTTCATGAATAAACACCACCTTCTCACCGATTTCCATAACGGAGTTCATATCATGCGTGTTGATTACGGTTGTAATATCATATTCATGAGTAATTTCACTGATGAGTTCGTCAATAACAAGAGCCGTTTTCGGATCGAGTCCCGAATTCGGTTCATCACAAAAAAGATACCTCGGATTTTCAACAATTGCCCTGGCGATGGCAACTCTTTTCTTCATACCACCGCTGAGTTCACCGGGGTAGAGGTTATTCGATTCGGTAAGATGTACACGCCTGAGGCACATATTGGCCCTGTCGAGTTTATCAGACAACGTCATGTTGGTAAACATGTTAAGAGGAAACATCACGTTTTCCTCAACTGTAAGCGAATCAAAAAGTGCACTTCCCTGGAACAGCATCCCGATTTCACGACGGATCTCTTTGCGTTCACCGAAATTCATCACAACAAAATCGCGGTTGTCGTAATAAATGGCACCCCTGTCGACTTCATGTAAGCCGACGATGCTTTTCATGAGCACCGTTTTCCCCGAGCCGCTTTTGCCGATTATAAGATTGGTTTTACCTTTTTCAAAAGTGACTGAAATGTCGTCGAGAACGGTTGTCCCGTTAAACGATTTGACCAGGTGTTCAACACGGATCATCAGGCAAGCATTAATTGTGTTAATACGAGGTCGGCAAGTAAAATGAGAATACTACTGTATACCACTCCTCTTGTGCTTGCACGGCCGACTTCGAGCGCACCGCCCTGGACATTGTAACCGTAAAACGCGGATACCGAAGTTATAATGAAGGCATAAACAACTGTTTTTACAAGTGCATAGGTTATATAAAACGGAACAAACAGATACTGAATGCCGTAAATATAATCAGATGACGGAAGAGCACCGGTGATGACAACCGCAAACCATCCTCCCACCATTCCGATAAACATACTGATGAGGGTGAGAAACGGATTGAAAACCATGGCTGCAAGTATTTTCGGCAGAATAAGATAGCTGGCCGAATTGATACCCATCATTTCAAGGGCGTCTATTTGTTCGGTTATCCTCATGGTCCCGATTTCCGATGCGATATTGGATCCTACTTTCCCTGCAAGGATAAGTCCTACCATGGTTGAGGAAAACTCAAGCAGCAGGGTATCACGGGCAGTAAGGCCTATCAGGTATAAGGGAATCCAGGAACTTTCGAGATTGTACCGTGTTTGTAGCGTGATAACAGCACCGATGAAAATGGAGATGATAATGACTATACCCACGGAATTCAATCCGAGGTTCTCAATTTCACGAATGGTTTGCCTTAGGTATATACTATGTTTTTCGGGTTTGGCGAAAACGCGCCCCATTAAAAGAATATAACGGCCGAAAATCGAGAAAAAATTCATACCTGCAAAAATAATGATATAAAATCAAACTTAATGTTATTGATCGACAGATTAACCAGCTACATCAAAATAAATTAGCAGTCAAGCGTTAATTTGTTAAATTCGCTCCTCATGATGAACAATACAAAACTACTTTAGGATCAGGACAATGAACAACAATCATTTTTGCATTATTATGGCCGGAGGTGTCGGAAGCAGATTCTGGCCGTTAAGCAGAACCCGTAAACCAAAACAATTCCTCGACATTCTGGGAACAGGAAGAACGCTGCTTCAGCAAACCGTCGACCGTATCAGGAAAGTCATACCGGTTGAAAATATTTACATCGTTACAAACGAGGATTATGAAGCGCTTGTTAACAAGCAACTTCCCGAATTATCACACCGTCAGGTTCTGCTGGAGCCCCTCAGAAGAAACACAGCACCCTGTATTGCCTATGCCAATCACAAGATTAAGCTCATTAATCCTGATGCCAAAATCCTTGTTGCCCCTTCAGACCATATTATTCTGAAAGAGCAGGATTTCCTGGATGTAGTCATCAAGGGACTACAGTTTGTGACCGAGAATGACAGCATGCTTACCCTGGGAATAATGCCTAACAGGCCGGAAACCGGTTACGGCTATATACAGATCAACGGGGATAAAACGCGAATTGAACTGAACGAAAGTATCAGAAGGGTGAAGACTTTTACCGAAAAACCCGACCTGGCCATGGCCGAAATTTTTATCCAAAGCGGAGATTTCTTCTGGAATTCAGGTATGTTCTTCTGGTCACTTTCCACCATTATGAAGGCCTTCAATACCTATCTTCCCGAAGTGGATCAGCTGTTCAGCGAAGGAAAGGATTTTTATAACACCGACAGCGAAGGTGAATTTATCAATAAGGTATATCCCAACTGCAAGAATATTTCAATTGACTATGGAATCATGGAAAAGGCAGAGAACGTGCATGTGCTTTGCTCTGATTTCGGATGGTCGGACCTGGGAACCTGGGGCTCTTTGTATGATATCCTTGAAAAGGATGAAGATAAAAATTCTGTAACTGGCTCGAATGTTTTCTGCTATAATTCAAAAAACTGCCTGATCAACCTGCCGGATAATAAACTTGCCGTGATCCAGGGCCTTGATGATTACATTGTAGTCGAGTCGGAAAATATTTTGCTTGTGTGCCGCAAACAGGACGAGCAAAAGATCAAAAATTTCGTGAATGATGTGAGGCTGGAGAAGGGGGAGGAGTTTGTGTAAACCTGACAGCGTCCGAAGGATCTGTCGGCGTTTGAACGCCTAAATTCAGCTAGTACAAAGATGTCGCCACTCCGTGGCTTTAGGGTAATATAAGTCATCCCGTTTACTACAAAGATGCCGCCACTCCGTGGCTTGTACGTAAATCCAACAGCCACGCTAGTGGCGACATCTTTGTAGTAAACGGTAATTCCCAATAATTCCCAGCCACGCTGGTGGCGACATCTTTGTAGTAAACGGTAATTCCCAATAATTCCCAGCCACGCTAGTGGCGACATCTTTGTTGTCCCTATCGTCCCTATCGTCGCTAAAACCAACACTGAACAAGGAACACCGATTTAAGAATAACGAAGACTGCAATAAAGCAAAAACCTGCTGAACTCTCGTCACAGCAGGTTTACATAACCCCAATATAGTGTTTACACATATTCTTTCATATTAGTTGCAGGCCAGCATTTCGTT
>DATGXG010000040.1 GCA_035299085.1 Bacteroidales bacterium
CATACCGAAGGATATGAAGGGTTTTTCCACCTCACCGATATCAAAGGCACTGTAGACAATGCCACTGTTAATTATATCGTTCGCGATCATGATCAGAAATTATTCAACCGGAAAAAAGATTTCCTTATAAAAATAATTGACCATCTTAACCTGAAGTATGGTTCGAGAACCGTGAAGCTCACCTTGATTGACCAGTATTACAATATGAAAGAAAAAATCGAACCCGTTTTTCATATTGTGGACCTGGCACGGAAGGCCATTTCATCATGCGGCATGGTTCCGAAAGTAATCCCCGTACGAGGCGGAACCGACGGATCAAGGCTATCTTACATGGGTTTGCCCTGCCCTAACATTTTTGCAGGTGGTCACAATTTTCACAGCCGATATGAATTTCTTCCCGTAAAGTCAATGGAGAAAGCTGCTGAAGTGATTGTGAAAATCATCGAATTGCATGCTCTGTAGCCTCTTAGTCTGTAGTCTGTTAATCTGTAGTCTGTTAGTCTGTTAGGAATACCGAACGCCAAACACCGAATACTGAATACTGTTTAAATTGGAGAAGTTGAAATGAAGAGAGTTGTGTTTTATTGGATTTGCTGTGGCTGGATGTTGGTCATACCTTTCACATTGCATGCGGTTGATGATACCTTATGTACGCCCAACCCGTCGGCGGAGGCTGTGGCATTGTACCGGTATCTGCTTGACATGAAGGGCGACAGGATTCTCTCGGGTCAGATGTACGCCCCATGGGGTATCAATGAGCTTACTTATATCAAAAATATTACAGGCAAGCAGCCTGCTGTAATGGGTGTCGATTTTATTCATCAGAGTTCGAACGCGCAGGAAGTGCAGAATGCGGTCAACTGGTGGAAATCAGGTGGAATACCTACAATCATGTGGCACTGGGGCGCCCCCGGAGTAGGCGAAGGTTATGAAAACAGCAAGGTTGCCATTGATATCGATAAATGCTTTATCGAAGGCACTCCTGAATACACTTCATTCTGGAGCGAACTGAAAATAAAGGCGGACCTGCTTGAAACCATCCGCGATGCCCATGTTCCGGTTTTATGGCGACCCTATCATGAGCTGAACGGCAACTGGTTCTGGTGGGGTAAGCAGGGCCCCGATAAATTCAAAAAACTTTGGATAACCATGTATAATTACTTTGTACATGACCGTGGCCTGAATAACCTGATCTGGGTGCTTTGTTATACAGGCCAGCCTGATGCAGCCTGGTACCCGGGCGATGAATACGTGGATATAGGAGGAGCCGATATTTATGATGCAGGCAACGGCTCCCAGGCTACCATGTACATTGCAGTTAAAACCATAACAAATGATAAATTTCCTATTGCTTATCATGAATGTGGAATCCCCCCTGATCCGGATCTTTGCCTGGCTCAGAATGCCATGTGGAGCTGGTGGATGGAATGGCATACCACATGGCTGCAGGGTGTTGACACTGCATACCTGAAAAAAGTATACAAACATTACCTGGTTATCACTAAAGACGAACTGCCGGATATAGTGTCAACCTACGGATGGGATTCGGCCTGTAAACCTTCAGCAGTGACGGCGGATGTAAAAAAAAACGGCAGTTCATGGCTGCAGAGTAAAAAATTAACTTTATTAACGGGTGACACTGCCTGGCTGAAAGTGGCCGCAGCCGACAGCGGAAAATGGACGTGGTCGGGTTATATTACCCAGGGGAATGATACTATTAAGCAGATTGTATTCAACCAATCGGGTTCTGCTGTTGCAACATTCAGGAATACCTGCGGTGCCATAACCTCAGTTTCTTTTAACCTTGCTGATGCATGTCCTCCTCCTGTCATTTCACCGTACATCCGGGTGGATAACGGCGGATGGCAACAGGTGAACAGTATCCGGATCAACTATGGTTCGATCGTAAAAATATCACCGCAACCGTTAACAGGCGGAACATGGAGGTGGACCGGGGCTGTCGATGCCACTACAAGGGAGATCACCTTTGTGCCGGACACCACTTGTATGGTTTCAGGTGAATTCGTCAGTACATGCGGAAAAACAGCCAGGAAGAATTTTTATATCACAGTGGTTTGTCCTTCAAACCCCATCACGCCGTACATTCGTGTTAATAACAACGATTTTATTTCGGCCGACAATGTCACCGTATTTGAAGGAGACTCTGTTACATTGAGTCCGCAGGCAACTGCAGGAGGAACATGGAAATGGAGCGGGGCGTTTACAGCAGAAACACGCGATCTAAAGTTTAAGGCCGACAGCTCATGTATAGTGAGGGTTACTTATACCAACGGCTGCGGCGTAAATAGTTATAAGAATTTTACCATACAGGTAAACACTGTTCCGGTGGCAGTCAAAGAGGCTGAACGGGTTACAGGATCCCTGCTTTATCCAAATCCTGTATCCGGTTTTCTTTATCTGAATTCAGAAATAACAAAGGAAGATCCAATCATTTCCATTTTGTCCCTCCATGGCGAGATTCTTTTGAAAAAAGGGCATAATAGTTCAGGAATCGATATTTCATCCCTGAAGCCCGGGATGTATTTTATCATGATCGAATTTAAGGAAAGGGTAATCGTTCAGGAGTTCATAAAAAACGGTTTCTGAATTCAATAAATCACTTAAATTTAAAATTAAATTATACCACCTAAAAATAAATCCTATGAAAAGAATCCTGATCCTGACTGTATGTTTCCTTCTGATTGCCGGTGTTTATGCCCAAAAGGGAGGCAAATACCAGCTTAAATCTCCTGACGGAACCATTGTGCTCAGCATTCAGACAGGAGATAAGCTTCAATGGTCGGTTACCGACAAGGGAAAGAGCATCATCACCCCGTCCCCGATATCTATTACGCTTGGAACCGGAGAAGTATTGGGTGAACGAAGCAAGGTTGTTTCGGCAACAAATGAAGAAATAAATTTCACCTTCAACCCTGTCCACTACCGCAAGGCCCAGGTAACCGATCATTGCAATCAGCTTATTTTAAAATGCAGGGGAAATTACGGATTGATTTTCAGGGTTTACAATGATGCTGTAGCCTATAAATTCTTCACGACAATCCCCGGTGATGTCACAATAAAGAATGAAGAAGTAAACTTTAATTTCGCCGGTGATTACAAGATTTTCGTTCCTTTTCAGCGCGACTGCCGTGACGGAAAAAATTTCAATTCATCGTTTGAAAACCAGTACAGTGAAATCACTTTTTCACGGTTTCCCAAAGACACACTCGCCTTTCTGCCTGTTCTTGTGGACTTAGGATCGAATCAGAAAGCTGAAATTTTTGAGGTTGATCTCGAGGATTACCCGGGTATGTATGTTCGTACTAATCCGACCAACCAGGGATTTGAGGGGGTATTTGCTCCATACCCGCTTGAAACATATGTTAAAGGCCTTAATATCATACCTTCAAAATCTGCTGACTACATTGCCAAAAGACCAGGAATGCTGAATCTTCCCTGGCGGGCTGTTTTTATAAGCGAACAGGATAAGGATTTACTGGATATTGACATCGTTCAGAAACTCGCATCCGAAAGCCGGCTCAATGATATATCATGGGTAAAAGTCGGACAGGTGGCATGGGACTGGTGGAACGACCTCAATATTTCGCATGTTGATTTCAGGGCCGGTATGAACACGGAAACCTATAAATATTTCATTGATTTTGCGGCACAGTACGGCATTTCATATATATTATTCGATGCCGGATGGAATGTTCCCGGTGACCTTACAAAACCTATTCCAGAGATTGATATACAGCAGGTCATCGATTACGGAAAACAAAAAGGAGTTGGGCTGATTGTATGGTGTTCATGGCAGGATGTGATGGCTCAGAAGGATAAGGCTTTTCCTTTCTTTGCCGGCATAGGAGTCAAAGGGATGAAAATTGACTTTTTCGACAGGGATGACCAGCTTGCCGTTGCAAGCACTTATGAGATAGCGAAACAAGCTGCACAGAATAAGCTGATGGTGGATTACCATGGGATTTATAAACCTACAGGATTGCAGAAGACCTACCCGAATGTGGTGGGAATAGAAGGGGTATATGGACTTGAGAATTACAAATGGGCTAATCCGAACGGTCCGCGGTATGCCGTTACATTGCCCTTCATCCGCAACCAGGCAGGTCCGATGGATTATACACCGGGGGCGATGAGAAACGCAAGCCGTGAAAACTTCAGGCCTGTTAACAGCAACCCGATGGCCCAGGGGACCCGTGTTCAACAAATGGCCATGTACATAGTCTTTGAGGTTCCGCTGCAAATGCTTTCCGATAATCCCACCATTTACATGCGCGAAAAAGAATGCACTGAATTCATTACCCGAATACCCACAACATTTGATCAGTCTGTTCCCCTTGAAAGCAAGGTGGCCGAATATGTTGCCGTTGCCCGCAAAAAGGGCAATGTATGGTATGCCGGGGCTATGACCGACTGGACACCAAGGGAACTGACGATTGACTGTTCATTCCTGGGTTCGGGAAGCTATACGGCTGAAATTTTCAGCGACGGTGTGAATGCAGACCGTGATGCAACTGATTATAAAAAATCGGTAATAACAGTGACTTCCACTGATAAACTGAATGTAAAGCTCATGAACGGAGGCGGCTGGGTGGCCCGTTTTGAACCGGTTAAACAGTAAGTTGACTAATGAGATACTTTTTGCTTATCATTGTATATTCTCTGTTTTTCATAGGTTGTGCTTCGCCACAACCCCCGGATATTTTACAGGGTTATAACCTGGATGAGCCTGATGAGATGTTTGTCCTGCCTGATTCACTGCGTGAGATATCCGGAATTGCACCGCTGTCGGACACTGAGTTTGCCTGCATACAGGATGAGAATGGAATCGTTTTTATATATGACACTGCAAAAAGACGCATAAGAAGGCAACTTCCGTTTGGAATTGACGGTGACTTTGAAGGGATAGCCCGTGTACAAAAATCACTTTATATTCTCAGGAGTGACGGTACCCTTTATGAAATTGAGGATTACCGTTCGTCTCCCGTTGTGAATACACTGGTTACCGGAATTATGGCAGGTGATAACGAAGGATTATGCTATGATTCAACATCGAACCGGCTGTTGATCGGTTCAAAAAGCAAACTGGGAAACGGATCCGGACTTAAAAATTTCAGGGGAATATATAGTTTTGATTTAGATTCAAAACTTTTATCCGAACAGCCGGTCTTCAGCTTTAATGTAAAAACACTTCAGCAATTTGCCGTAAAAAACAGAATCGGGGTACCTTCAAAAATAACAAAAAAGGGAAATCAACAGGCAATCATTAAATTCAGGCCATCCGATATCGATTTCAATCCATTGACAAATGATTTATATGTTCTGTCGTCTGTTGACCACATGTTATTCATCTTTAATAAAGACGGAGTTATAAAGAATATTCAACTGCTTGACCCGTCGCTGTTTAGTAAAGCAGAAGGATTGTCTTTCCTTGAAAACGGCGACATGGTGGTGACCAATGAAGGGGAAACCAGAAATGCCACCCTGCTCCTGTTCCGGCATAGAAAATGAATCCGGTTCTTTCCTTTCATAAAACATTCGTTCACCTAACAGAATAGTCCGTTAGTCAACTTTTTCCAACATCAACCCCATGAATCCTCGTATTGTCAATGGATTCATTAAACAAAACCTATGAAAAAGCTGCTTTTCTCCTTACTGGCTATCCTGTTAATCCACACCAGCATTTTCTCTCAGCGCAATACTGCAAAACAGACTATTCCAGAGGGCTGTGGAACACTGAACCGCGGCATTTACCTTGATGTTACCGAGTTTTTGAACAATACTCCTTCGATATCCTGCAATTTTGAGGTAGTTGATTATGCTCCTGATTATTATCTTTATCCTGAAGAGCGCAGCGCCTGGTTCATTTCATTTACCGATGACATGGGTTATAAGAAGGTGATGAAAATGAGCGAGGTTTTTGGTTACAATGACGGTAAGGGCATTTTTTTCTCATATCATGGCCGGCCTTATGAATTGCTTCAGTTCGGCGCTATTTCAATTCTTCGGTATCACCAGAGCTACCATCGCAATATTCTGGCACAGGCGTTCAGCCTTTATACAATTGGCTCAACTGTTACAAGTACCGAAAAGGTTCAGGAAGTATTGTTCCATGTAAAAAACGACACCATTGTGATGCCTACAGTGAAGAGTCTCAAGGAGCTTATTTCAGATGACCAGGAACTTTACAGTGCCTACAGGCACGACCGTAAAACGGATTTCGCTACGAAGCCTCTCGTTTATCTTGAACGCTACAACACAAAACACCCGGTAAAAATGACCGATCGCGGCATTGAATTCCAGGATATGCCGGAGTTGTCGGAGAAATAGCGTTTGGCTAAGGCTCTGCCTTAGTCGATATATCCTATCAGGCTCTGCCTGATTCCCTGACACTTCTATTCAGGCTCAGCCTGAAACGATATAACCGACCGAGGTAGAACCTCGGCCGAACTTCCGAACTTCCGAACCTTTCCACTACCTTTGAGTTATTACACCATGGGTAACTGGAAAAGAACATTTGCCATTATATGGACGGGACAGCTGTTTTCAACGCTGAGCAGCTCCGTTGTCGGTTATGCCGTTATGTTCTGGTTGAGCCTGAAAACCGGATCAGCTGAAGTACTGGCCTATGCCATCATCGCATCCCTTCTCCCGCAGCTGTTGCTGGGAATGTTTACAGGCGTTTTTGTAGATCGGTGGAACCGTAAGCTGACAATGATCTTTGCGGATCTTTTTATCGCGATTTGTACTCTTGTCATTGCTGTATTGTTTTACACCGGTGAAACCAGGATCAGTTATTTCTATATATTGCTGGCTCTGAGATCGGCGGGCAGTGCTTTTCACGTACCCGCCATGCAGGCTTCGGTGCCGCTCCTGGCACCTGAAGACCAGTTAATGCGTATTTCAGGAATAAACAACATAATCCAGTCGGTCAGCACAATTGCCGGTCCCGCCCTTGCAGCCCTGCTTATCAGCCTGCTTGATCTTACCCGGGTGCTTATGATTGATGTGGCAGGAGCCGTTATTGCTATAATTTCCTTAATAATGGTTCATATACCCGACCCGGTAAAAAAGGAAAACCTGAAACCCCATGTTCTTAATGAAATGAAAGAAGGTCTGCGCGAAATATACAGTAAACCGGGACTGTTATGGATCTTTATACTTGCCGTTCTTGCCATGTTTTTCATTATGCCGGTGGCAGCGCTGTTTCCGCTTATGACACTGAATCATTTCTCAGGAACCACCTATCATATGAGTATTGTTGAAATTTCATGGGGAATCGGGATGCTATTGGGTGGGGCGCTGTTAGGCATTAATAAACTTAAAAATTATAAGATCATCCTGATCAACCTTATGTACTTCCTGCTCGGATTGTCTTTCCTGTTTTCAGGAATACTGCCTTCTTCGGGATTTATTTTCTTTGCCATCATAACGGCATTCGGCGGTATATCCATGTCGGTTTATTCGGGATCCTTTAACGTGGTACTGCAGACTATGGTGGAACCGGCTGCACTCGGAAGGGTCTTTTCAATTTATGGCAGTATTACCCTGCTCCCGGCTATGCTTGGCCTGCTAGCCACCGGATATATTGCCGACAGCATTGGCATCACCAACGCTTTTATTATTTCAGGAATTGCAATCGGGATCATGAGTTTGTTTGCTTTCCTTGTGCCGGCCATCAATAAAATGATAGGGCGTGAACTGCGCGGTCAGCCGCTGGTTCAGGATCCGCAATTTACTTAACGAATCTTGAAAGATATTCACTGGGCGAAACGCCGAACTGCTTGACAAAACAGGTAGAGAAGTAAGACGGAGCTGTGAAACCTACCTGGTAAGCAATCTCGGAAACTGTAAGCCTGTTTTGGCTTAACAAACGGGCGGCTTCTTTAAGCCTGATAGTTCTTATGAATTCACTTGGTGTCTGATCGGTGAGTGCCGTTAATTTGCGATGTAAATGGATACGGCTCATGCCTAACTCTTTGCTAAGGCTGTCGACACTCAGCAACGGCTCGGCAATCTTTTCCTTCACAAGTTTTATGGCATGGTCCATAAATTCCTGGTCACGCCAGTTCAATGTGAAGTCCTTGGATTCAATTTCAATTTCCCGCCCAAAGCATTCACGAAGTTTTTTCCTTGACTGGATCAAATTCCGGATGCGAATCTCAAATAACCTGTAATTAAAGGGCTTTGATATATACTCATCCGCCCCGGTTTCAAGCCCCTCAATCTGGTTACTGATCGCAGAAAGCGCGGTAAGCAGTACAACCGGAATATGGGAGGTGAGAATATCTTTTTTGAGTTTTTTACATAATTGAATACCATCCATCCCGGGCATAATCACATCACTTACAACCAGGTCGGGAATGTTTTCAGTTGCCAGTTTAAACCCTTCATTCCCGTCCACAGCTTCAAGAACCCTGAATTTTTTTTCCAGGTTCTGTTTGATAAAATGCCGCATATCGCTGTTATCTTCCACAACCAGAATTAAAGGCCCTTCCGACAATTCCCTGAAATCGCCTTCTTCGTCGGCAAGATTCTGAATTTCCTGAGTCTCTTCGGTTAATTGTGAATTTATATCAATGTTTGGATCGGTTTCATTTGTTGTCTTTTCGGATGCATCAAGATGCGCATCGCCAATGGGCAGGCGAACCACAAACTGAGTACCCCTGTTCCTTTCACTTGAAACCGTTATTTCACCACTGCTTAGCAATACAAGGTTTTTTGTCAACGCAAGCCCGATTCCCGAACCGATGTGTCTTACCGAATCGGAACTCCCTACCTGGTAATACCGGTTAAATATATTGGCAATAGAGGACTCAGATATGCCTACCCCATTATCCGTTACGATTATTGAAATATACTCTTCAAGGGTTTTATCATCGTTCTTAATTTCGTAGGAATATTGGAAAGCACTTAGGGCTTCTGAACTTTTGCTGCGAATACTTATCTCAATCCGGCCGCCATCGGCAGTGAATTTGAAGGCATTGTAAATAAGATTGTTTAGAATTTTGATCAGTACTTCCCGGTCGAACCAGATGTCCATTTCATCCAAATCGGATCTGAAAAGAAAAGTAATATTCCGTTTTTCGGCAATATCACTGAAGGATGAAAAAACGTCGCGTACGAAGCTTACCACATCATTCCGGCTGGCTTTTATATTCCATGACCCGGTTTCTGCTTTTCTGAAATCCATCAGCTCATTAATCAACCGCAAAAGGTATTTTGCGTTCCGGTAGATTACCTGCAGTTGTCCCTTTAAGAAACTGTTTCCTTTAATTGTTCCGATCAGATCTTCCACCGGTGAAATGATGAGTGTAAGGGGCGTCCTGAATTCATGTGAGATGTTGGTGAAAAACTGGAGCTTCATCTGGTTCAGCTCTTCCGCTTTTTCTTTTTCGAGGTTTTTCAGGGCTACTTCCGACTTAAGCTTTTCCCTGATGCTTACTTCTTTATAAATAGCCAGGGCAATAGCTATCAGAACAAATATATAAAAAATGAAGAATGGCCATGATTTCCATATTGGCGGTGTGATTTGAATTTTAAGCACTGTCGGTTCTTTTTGCCAAGTGCCGTCGTTGTTGGTGGCTTTAACCATAAAAGTATATTTCCCGCCTTTCAGGTTGGTGAATGTTGCCTTTCGGTTTCCCGAACCGGTATAAAGCCAGTCATCATTAAATCCCTGCATTTTATAGGCATACCTGTTTTTGGCCGGAGAAGCAAAATGCAGGGCTGAAAATTCAATTGTAAAAACATTATCCCGGTAAGAAAGTACTATTTCTTTAGTCTGTGTGATTGAATTCTTAAGGATTACCCGATCTTTCTTCCATTTGCCGATTGGAACTTTTTGATTAAATATCAGCAGATTGGTAATTTTGGTAGTGGGTATATTATTGTTCTTCCGTATACTATCCGGGTAAAAGGAATTAAATCCTTCAACGGTGCCAAAAAACATTTCCCCTGAACGGCTTAAAAAGCAGGTATGTTCCGAAAATTCATTGCTTTTCAGTCCGTCATTCTGATCGAAACTGCTGAATTCCGGAACTGCCGGATTGAATTTCGACAGCCCTTTATTGGTACCTATCCAAAGATTTCCATTGTTGTCTTCCAGGATAGATAGTACATTATTACCGGCCAGCCCGTCTTTTTCGCGGTATTTTATAAATGAACAATGATACGGATCATTGCCCGGAACCAGCTTATTTAATCCGTCACTTGTGGCAATCCATAAATCACCGGCATGCGAACGTAAAACCATGTTTACTTCATTGCTGCTGATTCCGGACGGATCATCGCCGTTTTGCCTATACCGTATGAATCTGATATCATTACCTGATTTGACAAGCCGGTTAAGACCCCCGTTCATGGTGGAAACCCATATATCGGAATTCAAAGGATCGTTATATAAATGACGGATTATGTTATCGGAAAGGCTTGTTGAATCAATGGCAGAGTTTGTATATCTCACAAAACGCGGCTTAGAGCCCTTTTCTCCCGACAGGTAATGATGAAGACCTCCCCAGGTGCCCACCCAGAACGATCCGTCATCATCTTTAACTATCGCAAATACGGAATTACTGATCAGGCTGTCCGGATTCTGATAATCACGGATAAGGTGTTTGAACAATCCCGTTTTCTTATTCAGGATATTGACACCGCCATTGGTCCCGATCCATAATTCATCTTTATTCCCCCTTATTATTGAAAAAACATTTTTACCGTAAATTGAGTGCCTTGCAACACTTTTGTTAGTGCCGTATTCATTTTCATTGTCCAGCAGGCTGAGTTGCTTGTATGTTTCAGTTCTTCGGTCAAACGTGTACAATCCTCCGTCAAGTGTGCCTATCCATAATAGATTATCTTCGTCCTCATAAATTGCCCTTATGAAATTGCTTGGAGTAGGATCATTGTTCAGTGTGATCTCATAGGTGCTGAACTTTTTCATGAGCAAATCCATTTTGTCCACACCGCCTCCCAGTGTTCCGATCCACAACACACCTCTGCGGTCCTCGAAAATACATTTAACCGAATTGTTACTCAGGGAACCGGGAATATACTTTTTCGCCCTGTAAGTAATGAATCTTCCTGTGGTTTTATCAAAATAGCTTAATCCTCCGCCCCGGGTACCTATCAGCAGCTTACCCGATTTATCTTCATATAGGGCTAACACCTGGTTGTTGGGTAAACAATCCTTGCATCCCGCCCTGTTCTGATAATGGGTGAAAGTTGCTCCATTATCTGAATCATCCCGGTTGCGGACCAGTTTATCCAGGCCATTATTGGTTCCTATCCAGATATTCCCTTGCTTATCCCTGAAAAGCGAAAGCACATCATTCGAAGCTATGCTGCCACTATTTTCGGGATTGTGTGTATAATGAGCCAGTATAACCGGAGTCTGACCTTTTTTGTGACTGGTCTTGTACAATCCATTCCAGGTTGCCAGCCAGAGAATTCCATTTTCATCTTCAAGGACAGCATTAATTTCAAAATCAAGGTAATTCCTGAAAGCCGGTGGTCTGACATCGGAATTTGGATCATCAAGCACCGACAAACCATGCTGGGTAGCAATCAGCAATTCGCCGCTTTTACTTTGTGTAATGAAACTGACATAGTTGTTGGCGATAGTTTTCGGATCCGCTGCATCATGTTTGAAAGGGGTAAAACTGTCCTTAAATTTATCATACCTGTTTAATCCTCCACCCAGAGTACCTATCCACAGGTTACCGGCATTATCCTCGAAAATCGACTGGATGTAATTATTGCTTATGCTGTTCGGTATCTCAGTATTCCGGCGGTAAATGGTCACATCATACCCGTCATACTTGTTCAGCCCGTTCAATGTTCCAATCCAGATAAAACCATCGCTGTCCTGGTTGATGCAATTCACTTCACTTTGAGAGAGACCCTGTGAAATTGACAGGTTTTCAAGCCTGAGACTTGGTTGCTGTCCGTAATTGGTAACCAGGCAAGCACACAGTAGGAATAACAGCTGTACGAATCTTTTCATAACGGTAAACTGTTTCAAAATTATAGGATATATCCGAATTCCAAAGCGAACAGGGATTTATTAAAAGCTTTCGTTACAAAATCAAATGAAAATGTTACATCCGCTAAAAGGCAGGTTACATATATTAAAGCACTTTCGCACCGTCTTAAATACATTTGAATGTGGTCTTTTTACTATGAAACTCTGTAATGGCATGGAACGGTTCTTCAAGCGAATTTCAAAAGTTTATGTGTTGCTTTTCTTATTCATTTTCCTAAGCATCATTCTTCTTTACCTATTCATAAATGCATGAATCAAACAATCCAAAATTCAAAGAAATGAAATATAGTGTAATACTAAGGAATATCATTCTTACTGGGGTATTATGCGGGCTTACTCTCCTGCAGGTTATTGCCCAGGAATCAGTCATTCGCGGTACGGTGACAGATAACGAAAGCAAACCGGTGGTCGGAGCAACAGTTCTGATAGCCGGTACTAACAACGGAACTGTCACTGATATTAACGGCCAGTATTCGGTAAAGGTAAATGCCGCAACGGATAAGCTTATTTTCAGCTTTATAGGATACCAGAAGGAAGAGATAACAGTTAACAGCCAAAAAACGATTGACGTTATTCTCATTCCCGAAAACACAGTTCTGAATGAAATTGTGGTTATGGCTTATTCCGATAAAAAGAAAACTGAAATTTCAAGTGCTGTGGTCGCCCTTAAAGCTGACGACATTAATAAGGTAACCACAAACAGCATTGAAGAAATGCTCGTCGGAAAAGTCGCAGGCGTACAGGTACAGAATTCATCAGGACAGCCCGGGCAGTCAGCGGATATTCGAATCCGGGGTGTAGGATCGGTTTTTTCATCACAGCGACCTTTGGTAGTAGTTGATGGAATTATTGGTGGTTCCTATGACCCGAATGATATTGAAAGCGTCACGGTGCTCAAGGATGCCGGAGCAACCGGCTTGTATGGTTCCAGAGCCGCTGCGGGTGTTATCCTCATCACAACTAAAAGTGGTTCCAGGAATAAATCCATGATAACGGCCAAAATAACCAGGGGCATTAAAAAACCCGAATTCGGAAAATTCATGGTCATGAACAGCCAGGAACTTTATAGTTACCATAAATCGGTGTACCCTTCAACTCTTTTCTCAATTATCCGGCCTAAAGAACTTTTGAAAAGAGACTATGACTGGATAGGAAATACCTACACGGAATCAGACATGACAACCGCTTACGTGAGCGGTTCGGGCGGAAATGAAGCGACCAATTACTTTCTTTCATTCGATTATATGAATGACGAGGGAACGCTCAAATCCACAAATTATAAAAGAATCAGCGTCCGTTCAAAAGTAAAACATGCTTTCTCAGAGCGTTTGTCAATGACAACCAATGTAACCGGTTCATACAATTATTCACGCTATCCGCACTGGTCACTGGCACAGGGTGCTTTCAGGCTTATGCCGTGGGACCTTCCGTATGACGAAAACGGAGATGCCGTATATGATATCAAAAAAGCCGGCTGGTATTCGAATGTCACAAATAACCCTTATCATTCACTGCAATACAATAAGTATGATAATTACGGGCTCGATTTTTCAGGAAGCCTCACAATCAACTACACGTTTACCAAATGGCTGAAACTTGAGACACGCTCATCCGCCTCGGGAAGCTATGGTAAATACGAAGAGATTGAATCTCCTTTGTCATATGAAGGATCAGCAGTTGACGGTCGAATATTGAATTCGATCAATTTCGGACGTTCGTATGGAAATACGACTCTGCTTAAGTTTGAAAAGGCATTTGGTCCCCACAACATAAGCGGACTGGCCGGGGTTGAAGGCGGAAAATACACGATTGAATCAGGTTATGGCGGAGTGGGAAATGGAATCCTGCCGGGACAGGAAGTTCTTGGCGTAGCCGGTTCAATTGAAAAAGCAGTGGGAACAAAAGCTGAAGTATCCACATTTTCGGTATTATCACAGTTGAATTACGACTTTCAAAAAAAATACTTTCTTACCCTTTCGGCCAGAAGAGACGGTTCTTCAAAATTCTCCCCCGATTCGAAATATGCAAACTTCTTCACAGCCTCCGCATCATGGCTTGTAACTGCAGAAAACTTCATGAAATCGTTGCCTTCGGTGAATTATCTGAAACTGAGAACAAGCTACGGTGCAGTTGGGAATGAAACCTTTCCGAACGACAATTATTACCCCTATTTCCCTTCCTATTCCGGCGGATATATATATAACGACCAGACAGCCTATTACCCCTCCAATATGGGCAATTATAACCTTACCTGGGAAACAAGCCATCCCTTCAATTTAGGTCTGGACCTTGGATTATTCCGGAAAGTGGAGTTTAACATCGACTATTATAACACGCGTACACAGGATTTATTATTCCAGGATCCTCTCCCCAGTTCACAGGGATTTGAATACCAGTGGAAGAACGTGGGTGAAATACAAAACAAAGGAATTGAATTCTCAGTCAATGGTGCAGTGTTAAGTACAAATGGTTTTACCTGGGATTTAAACTTTAATATTTCAGCCAACCATAACGAGCTTGTTAAATTATCCGATAAGCAGGGTGTTAATAATATCATTGTTTCTGCAGAGACTTTTCGGCAAATCCTTGAGCCGGGTAAACCTGCCTTTAACTGGTATATGCCTAAATGGCTGGGAGTGGATCCTGACAACGGAAATCCCCTTTGGGAAAAGCTTATTTACGATTCCAACGGGCAAGTGGTAAGCACTGAAAAAACCTCATCCTATAATGAAGCCACATTCCAGTCGGTTGCCTCTCCTTTCCCAAAATTCACGGGTGGTTTCGGAACCGTTTTAGGATATAAAGGCATTT
This sequence comes from Bacteroidales bacterium, assembly GCA_035299085.1. Lineage (NCBI taxonomy): Bacteria > Pseudomonadati > Bacteroidota > Bacteroidia > Bacteroidales > Bacteroidales bacterium. Next base: position 14,873 of record DATGXG010000040.1, read on the forward strand.
CGCTTTCTGCCGCATTCTCCTTTGTTTCAGGCAATAAAATTTACAATGCTACCCGTCAGCAGCTAGACAATGACGGAGCCAACCTGAATGTGAATGCCTACAAATTGCAGCCCGGAATGTCGCGCTGGGCAAAACCCGGAGACATTGCCACGCATCCGAAACCCGTAATCGGAGGAAATAACAATGCTCATGAATATTCTTCACGCTACCTCGAAGTTGGCAGTTATTTAAGAATCCGGAATATCACTCTGAGCTATCAGGTGCCGTCATCCATCACCAACAAAGTTAAAATCAGCTCGATGAAGATTAACCTCATGGTGGATAACCTGAAAACATGGACGAAATTCACTGGAATGGATCCGGATGTTCCTTTGTTTACGAGCTCATGGCTGCTACCGGGCGTGTCTTCGTTCAAATACCCCATCAGCAGGCAATTTAATGCAGGTATCGAAATCAGTTTCTAAAAATCCTTGAAAAATGAAATCATTTATAAACAAGAAAACCGGTAAAATGAAAGGATACATAATCAGTTTACTAATCCTTTTCTGTCTGCCACTTTTCATAAGCTGCGAACTTGATCTGGTTCCCTATTCCGATCTGACATCCGAATCGCTGGCGACCGATCCGAGTGGAGTAAAAGGAATGGCAAACGGCTGCCTAATGATGATGAAGGAACAGCTTACAAACGATCCCAGAAATATCTATATCAGGCACCTTAACCATCTCACGGAGTTTCCTTCGGACAATGTGATGATAACCAAAAGCACAGTCGATAACCTATGGTATTCGTTTAACCGGCAACATATACCGGATCAGCTTAATACATCATACCTGTGGTATACGGGTTATAAAATCGTAATGGAGGCCAACAACATTATAGACAAGGTTAAAATCGATGCCACTTCGGGAAAAGAAATAAAACAGTATCTGGGCGAAGCCTATTTTTACAGGGCTATGGCTTTTTTCGACATGGCACGTGTATTTTCATTTCCACCCTCGCACGGTGACGAAAATCCCGGAATCATACTGAGATTAAGTCCGTCCGAAACGGATGCCAAGGCCAGGGCAACCGTTGGTGAAACATACAAACAGATTATTTCCGATTTGCATTCGGCAGCTGAACTGATGATCATGAGGGAAGGCACCATTGACGAATCGAAAAAATATGCCAATAAATGGGCTGCTCTTGGCCTTCTGTCAAGGGCATTCCTGTTTACCGGCCAATACGATTCCGTAATTTATTATGCCAACAAAGTTATCGATGAGAGTCCATTCACCCTGGCCCCTCACGACTCCTATATAACATCTATGTGGAATACGCCTTCTTCATCTGAGGCTATGTTCATCATTTACTACGGTCCCGATGAGGATAAACTGGATGCATCGCTGGGTTCAATGTACAATGGCGACAGCAGGGGAAAAGGATGGGGCGAAGTGTATCCTTCACAATCCTATCATGAACTGGTGGCCAGGTATCCCCATGATATCCGGAATGAGTTTATCGATACCGTTTACAATGCGGATCATTCCATTGCAATCTATCCGGGAACAACTTTTAAAAAATTCTATATCAATAAATTTTCATACCAGATAGAAGGCAGACCTACTCTTTGCTCACCGGCATACATCAGGCTTTCGGAGATATACCTGAACAGGGCGGAAGCTTATGCACATTTAAACATGAACGGCCAGGCGCTTGATGATGTGAATACAATCCGCGAAAGAGCAGGGCTTTCAGGAGAAGAGCTGGTTACATTATCTAACCTTACCGCCACTCATGGTTACACGGATGCATTGGATGCCGTGCTTACAGAAAGAAGGATTGAACTTGCATTTGAAGGACAGAGAAGGGATGATCTTCTGAGAAATAAGATAGACCTGGACAGGAGTTACCCGTCAGCGCAGAATGTGAACGGAGAACCTGAAATATATCCTTACAACGGACCGCGCCAGATCTTCTATATTCCATTAGCTGAAACAATCTACAATCCGGCCTGCGCTCAAAATGACTAACAGAAAGCTATACAAACACGGTATACTCTTGGTGGTTTCGGGCTTGTTTATTCTGTCGCTCGCATCCGCTCAGCAAAATATTGCGATAGCAAAGAATGAACACTGGTGGATGGGAATTATAAGCCATGGGAGCATCCAGCCCTTAAAAAGCGGGTATAAGGCCGATTTAAACGGAAACCTCTATGGTAACCAGGCTCAGCCTCTGCTCCTTTCTGATCAGGGAAGAATAATATGGTCCGAGGATCCATTCGCCGCAGAGGTCAGAAATGACAGCATCTTTCTAACAACATCCAGTGGCGAATGCATTGTGAAGAAGGTGGCAGATAACTTGCGGGGAGCTTTTTTATATGCCTCTCAGAATTATTTTCCTCCTGCCGGTGCGTTGCCTGCAAAAATCATGTTTCAAAATCCACAGTATAACACCTGGATAGAATTGTTGCATAACCAGAATCAGCAGGACGTTCTCAATTATGCTTCGAAAATTATCAAAACGGGCTTGCCTCCCGGTGTGATCATGATTGATGATAACTGGCAGGAAGATTATGGTAAATGGGACTTTCACCCCGGCCGATTTACTGACCCAAAGGCGATGATGGATTCGCTTCACCACATGGGCTTCCGCGTTATGCTTTGGATATGCCCTTTTATAAGCGCTGACAGTGAAAATGGCAGAATGCTTGAAACTAAAAAGGCAGTTTTGCGGACCACATCGGGTGAGACAAAGATGATTCACTGGTGGAACGGATACAGTTCGGTTCTTGATCTGACTAATCCTTACGCAAAAGAATGGTTAATAAACCAGCTGCATTACCTGCAGAATGAATATGGGATTGACGGTTTCAAATTTGACGCCGGTGATCCGGAATACTATGTGGATGGCCTTGCAACGGTGAATATTACACCAAACCGGCAAACTGAACTTTTCTCAGAAATCGGACGGGCATTTCCGTTAAATGAATACAGGGCTACCTGGAAAATGGGCGGCCAACCTTTGGCTCAAAGGCTCAGGGATAAAAGTCACAGCTGGAAAGATCTGCAGTCTTTAATTCCCGACATCCTCCTTCAGGGAATCATGGGCTATCCGTTTACTTGTCCCGATATGATCGGCGGTGGTGAAATGGGATCGTTTGTGAACCTTGATAAAGTGGACCAGGAATTAATAGTACGTTCGGCCCAGTGCCATGTCTTCATGCCCATGATGCAGTTTTCGGTTGCTCCATGGAGAGTGCTGGATAGTCTGCATTTCAATGCAGTTAAGCAAGCCATAGCCATCAGAATGCAATATTCCGATCTGATCCTTGAACTGGCGGAAAAAGCAGCAAAAAGCGGGGAACCGGTTGTCAGGTCAATGGAGTATGTTTTCCCGCATTGCGGGTACGCTGAAGTCAGCGATCAGTTTTTGCTGGGTGACCGGTTGCTTGTGGCTCCGTTCGTAACCAAATCGGATTACAGGGAAGTTGCAATCCCTCCCGGAAAATGGGTGGATGATAAGGGCAAAATAATAAACGGACCCTGTTTAATTAAAGAGGTTTCTGAACTGGATAGAATACCTCATTATAAAAAGCTTAAATAACCAGACTTAAAATAGAATATTAAATTTTTAAATTAAGGATTATGAAAACCAACAAATTTTCTCGCAATCTCTTCCTGTTCTTTGCGATAGGAGTTCTTACCCTTGTATCATCCTGCAAAAAGGATGATGACCCTAAGCCCGTGGCTGAATTCGACTACACAGTGGACGATCTGCAGGTAACTTTCACCGATGCATCTACAAATGCCACTACGTATTCATGGGATTTCGGCGATGAAAACACATCAACCGAACAGTCACCGGTACATACTTATGCCGATTATGGCACATACAGCGTAACCCTTGAAGTAAAAGGCTCCGGTGGCACCGCAACCGTAACTTACGATGTGGATGTAAACGAAGTACAGCCTATTACGATTGACGGCAATTTTGAAGACTGGGCCGATGTTCCCGACATCCTGTCCTTTCCCGACGGCGAAGGCAGAACGCTTATACAGGCTAAGGCTATTGACAGCAAAAGCTTCCTTTATTTTTACGTGAAAGGCACTTCATCAATAGGCCAGGTTTTACAGATGTACATTGATGCCGATAATAATGCGGAAACCGGCTGGGGATACTGGAACTGGTTTACTACACCGGGAATTGAGTACCTGATGGAAGCCGTTGTAGAACCCTGGGAAGGTGTAAATGCAGGCTCTGTTTTAAAAACCGCAACCGGACCCGATTCCAACTGGCCCTGGGAAGATTTCATTACCACAAATGCCATGTATGAATCTTCAAATTATGTGGCAGTGGGTGAGGAAAAAGCAATTGAATTCTCTCTGATGAAGGATATGTTTACACAGCCTGCATTAGGCAACGTAATCCGTGTATTATTCTCCAACAGCGATAATAACTGGTCGAATGTAGGTACAATACCTCCGAAAGAAACCGAAGCAGTTCCGGCTACTTACACTATGCTGAAATAATATAGGTTAAGGTTAGGGTCAGATTGATGTCGGGAAGGGAAACCTTACCTGACATCAATTCTGGAATGAATTCAAAAACGGTTTACTTTGTATAATAAGTCCATGGGTCATATGCATTCTCTAAAAATAAAAATTCTGGTCGGTTTAGTGTTGGCGCTTGGTATTTCAGACATCCTGAATGCCCAGCAATTAAGCTTTTACACTTACACTCAAAATGATTCGGTATTTGCTAATCCCGAAAGAGGTTTTTACAGGTATACGGAAAGGAACAGCTCTACCGGCACTCTGGATGCAGAAACACTTAAATCATACCGTGAAAGCGGATATACATTGATTTACCGGATTTTTTACCTGTATGACTATGTAAACACTCCTATATCGGAGGCTTACCTGAACAAAATAAGGGAGGATTTCAGTAAAATAAGGGAAGCCGGGATTAAGGCCATTGTCAGGTTTGCCTACACCGCTTCAATGGCAGCTCCTTACGGCGATGCAACGCCTGACCAGGTAAAAAAACACATAGCCCAGTTAAAACCGATACTTACTGATAATTCCGATGTAATTTTTATAGTTCAGGCCGGATTCATCGGGGCATGGGGTGAATGGTACTATACCGATCATTTTGCCACCGGATCGCCTAACAACATTACAGCTGCCGATTTACAGGAAAGAAGAGATCTCGTCAATTCCCTTCTTGATGCAGTTCCTGCCGACAGGATGATTCAGTTGCGCTACGTTGGTTATAAAATGAGCATCTTTGATTCGATTCCTGTTACAGCCGATGAAGCGTATTCAGGCACACCCAAATCAAGGATTTCGCATCACAATGATTGTTTCGTTTCATCAGAAAACGATGTGGGAAGTTACAGAAACATAAGGATTGAAAAACAATATCTTGAAAAGGACAGTAAATATACAACGCTCGGAGGAGAAACCTGCGACTGGTTTCCGCCCCGGTCAAACTGTGATACCAGTGTTAGTGAGATGCAGCGATTCCACTGGACATTTATTAACCATGATTATTACGGTCCCATAATCAATGAATGGCAGCAAAATGGCTGTTATAATGATATGCTGCGAAACCTGGGATACAGATACTCTCTTGTTGATGCGGAAATTCAGGATTCCGCCAGGCAAAACGGCTCTTTTAAATTGAAATTTAACCTGCAGAACAGCGGATATTCAAATCCGGTAAACCCAAGAAATGCGGAAGTGGTTTTAAAAAACAAAACCACCGGGCAATTGTATTTTTCACGAATAAACTATGAAATCAGGAAAAAGGAATTGAATGTACCTTTTGAGATAAGTGCTGAGGTGGGAATACCTTCATTCATGGCTGAAGGTGACTATGATGTTTACCTTAGCCTGCCTGATCCAAGATATATGCTCCGTTTTAATCCTGATTATTCCATACGGCTCGCTAACAATTATCTATGGAATAATTCATTGGGTATGAACCGGCTAAACCATACATTGCACATCAACCAGAACGCATCGGGCAATGACTATTCAGGAGAAAACTATTTTAGTTCGTATTCCATTGACCAGAATGCAAATATACCTTCGCCATCCATTTATGTTACCTCTTATTGCCGGAATGCTATCATTAGCCTTGCCCCGCAAACCGGAGATTCAGCTTCACAGGTGATCGTTGAACGAAGCACGGACCCTCTTGATGATTTCACAATACTGGCTACTCTTTCAGGTTTATCAGGAAATATCAGTTTCAGTGATAACGGCTTATCTGAAAATACACACTATTATTACCGGGCATATCGGCTCATACAAAATGAACGCTCGGAATATTCACAGGTTAAAAACATAGTAACCGCTGATTGCAACTACAGATATCCTGAAATTTCGGTTAATGCCGATGAAAATGACTGGAATGCCGTAGTTCCTTCAGCCGGCATTTCTTCAGAAGGTAAGGATTGCTTTTTGAAACTACACAATACAAGCGACGGATACCTGGATGGAATCCTATCGGGCGACTCAATTATTGATTTTTCCATTTATTTTAATACGGATGAAAACCTGAATACAGGTGAAAATCCGATGATCTGGTCATCTTCGGGATTCGATTTCAAATTAACGAAAGACGGCCTTTTCAGGTATGTATCAGGAAATTTTGAACCTGTGGCGGCCATTGACTCGTTAGCCATAAATGAACATGCACTTGAATTTAAAATTCCGGTAACCATGCTGGAATCTAACAACCAGGTAAGGAAGGTTTTCTGCGCGGTAATTATTCATTTAAAAGACAGGGATCTTTATATTCCGTTTGAAGGGAAACCGAGTACATTTTACGAATTTATACCCGCTCCCGCCAGGCCTGCAAATTTATCGGTCAGAAATTCCGTAAACTCACCTGCCAGCAAGTTAATTGTCAAATGGGATAAATGTGCTGATTGTGTGGGTTATGTCTTGACGAGAACCGATAAATCAAATAATTCGGACACCGTCTTTAATTTGCAGGTAAATGACAATCAGTTGATCGACAGTCCTCTTAAAGAAGAAACCGTATACGAGTACACCGTATACAGCTACAATTTCAGCGGACTTTCGGAAATTGCCGGACCGGTAGTTCAATCGACGCTTTCAACAGGTACTGATGAGGTGATGGATCAGGATATGAACTTCACGGTATACACTAAAGATCGGGAAATATTCTTTGTTTTCAATACAACACGGAATCTACCCGAACGCGTTTCTATTTTTTCAGTTGATGGAAAACTGGTAATGAACGAACGGTTAAAAATGACGGGAAAGAATACAGGGAATATTAAGATGCCGTCTTTACCGCGGGGTGTATACATCATCCGGCTGAACACAGGCAATACCGTGGTGAACAAAAAGATAATTATTTAAACCTCTTCTCAATCTCTTCCATTTCGGTAATCACCACTATGGGTTTGCCGGAGGGAGAGTAGCCGGGACTTTCGCAGGCAAATAACGCATCAACAAGTTCCTGCATAGCCTTGCGTGTAAGAGTCTCCCCATAGCCAACTGAGCCGGCTATGGCCATTGATCGTGAAATTCTCTCACGGACATTGACTTTAATATCGCTTGCGGTGCTTTTAAACTGTTCGAGAAATACTTCGAGCAGTTCACGGGCGTTCTCAAAACTGCTGTCGGCCGGATAACCCGCAAGAACCACTGTATTTCCGCCAAAATCACGGATATCGAAACCAATGGTGTGGAGGTCTTCCATGATTTCACGAAGTACAAGGTAATCCGCCTGGTCAAGCTCAATGGTTTCAGGGAACAAGGTTCGCTGCGCCAACGGGTAATTCATGGCAAATGACCTGAGGTATTGCTCGAAGAGGATTCGTTCATGGGCCCGCTTCTGATCAATCATCATCAGTCCCGATTTTACCGGTGTGAGTATGAACCGGTTTTTTAACTGAATCAGTGAATCTGTATGACTGCCGTCCTCCACAGGCAGAACCTGCTGTTCTTCTGCAGGTAAAGGTTTCTGTACATACAGGGTTTCCCAGTTTCGCAGGTTATCTTCGTCATTGCCGACCCTCGTCCGTTTTTGCTCTTCGGTAAAGGGATTATACGAATGGTTGAACATTATTTCGGGACTTACAAGGGGTCGGTCGTTTCTGAAAACAGGGAAATCCATCGAACTTTCCGTGTTAAAATCAATGGAAGGCATCAGGTTGAATTTTCCAAGGGACTCCCTGGTAGCAGCCATCAGGATCTGAAAAATGGCCAGTTCATTTTCAAATTTGATCTCTGTTTTTGTAGGGTGGATATTAATATCGATGGTGTCGGGATCCACATCAAGGAATATAAAATACGAAGGAATGGTTTCAGGAGGCAATATTTTTTCATATGCACTGAGAACCGCTTTATTAAAATACGGATGCTTCATATACCTGCCATTGACAAAGAAAAATTGCTCTCCGGGTGATCTGCGGGCGAATTCAGGCTTCCCGATAAAACCTGAAATTCTCACTATGGTTGTGTCCGTATTGATATCGGTTAAATTCTGGTTGATCGCCTTTCCGAAAATATGAACAATGCGCTGTTTGAGGTTGCTTTTAGGAAGATTGTATATTTCATCCTCATTGTGTTCAAGAACGAATTCAATATCAGGGTTGGCAAGAGCTACACGCTGAAATTCATAAATAATGTGCTTTAGTTCCGCGTTGTTTGTTTTCAGGAATTTCCTCCTGGCCGGAACATTGAAAAACAGATTTCTGACAGCCATGCTGGTTCCCGGCGCACAATTTACAGGTTGCTGCGATTCAACTACAGAACCTGAAACTACCAGTTCTACACCCAGGTCGCTATCGTGTTTGCGGGTCCGGAGCACCACCTGGGCCACTGAAGCAACCGATGCAAGGGCTTCACCCCTGAATCCCAGGGTGCGGATGGCAAATAGGTCATTGGCCTCACGTATTTTTGAAGTGGCATGGCGCTCAAAGCTCATACGGGCATCGGTCTCCGACATGCCGCATCCGTTGTCGACAACCTGGATTAGTGATTTTCCGCCGTCCCTTGTAATTACCTTTACCTGTGAACTGCCTGCATCAATTGAATTCTCAACCAGTTCCTTAATCACCGAAGCAGGCCGTTGCACAACCTCTCCGGCAGCAATCTGGTTAGCAACAGATTCAGGTAATAAATGAATAATATCGGCCATTTACGGGTAATAATCGAAGTCATCAAAGGTACTTATTAGTACCTATAAAAATGTAGCTTCAGACTATTTTAGTGGCATATATTTTGATTATCATATATGTCGTTCTCATTTTCATGTATTTATTTCGAATTACATTAACAGATTGAAGTATGAAAAAGATAATAGTTTCTGTATTGTTGTCATTCCTGGCTGTCTTTACTTTTGCACAGCAGGAAGAAGCTCTTGAAACAAAAAGCAGCAGGAAACTGACAAAGGAGGAAAAAACTGAATTACGGCGCATTCACGACGTGGAAGTCGCCCGCATGGTTGATTCTCTTGTGGCAAAAAAGAGGTTTGTACTCGAAGCGGATTACTTAAGCAATCAGACAGGGGAACGTATCATGGTAAACAGCCTGATCAATTTCATTATAGTGGATTCATCCGACATTGTGATGCAGATTGCTTCAACTACCGGTATCGGCGGTACAAACGGTATGGGCGGTGTAACCACAAGGGGACATATCTCCCGGTTTGATGTTCAGAAAACCGGACGCAATAAAAATGGGTACTGGATAAGACTTATGGCAAATACAACTCTTGGAACCTATGATATTTCACTTAATATCTCGCCGGGTTCAAATACTAACGCTTCCATATCCGGTCTGAGTCACGGTAAGCTGAATTATCACGGCATTATAAAACCGATCGAACGATCAAAGGTTTACCAGGGAATGACAATATAGGCTGTAGGCTGTAGGCTATAGGCTGTAGGCTTTGGGATGAGCAATCACCTATAGTCTACAGCCTATAGTCTACAGTCTTTTTTTTTTGCTATCTTTCCGGTAAAATACAACCGGATGAAAAATAATTACCTTGCCCGAAACGCCTGGATCGCAGGATTAGGCGGATTTCTCTTTGGTTTTGATACTGCAGTGATATCAGGTGCTGAAAAAGCAATCCAGGAATTATTTCAACTTACCGGCTTCTGGCACGGTTTTACTGTTGCTGTCGCACTTATAGGTACCATTATCGGTGCCATTGCTGCCAGCAAGCCTGCTGATCATTTCGGACGTAAAAAAGTACTTTCCTTCATAGCTATTCTCTTTTTGTTTTCATCGTTGGGAGCCGCCCTCTCTAACCAGTGGATCAGCATAGTGATCTTCAGGTTCCTTGGAGGACTCGGAGTAGGTGCGTCATCGGTTATCGGTCCTATGTATATTGCCGAAATTTCACCGGCTGAAAAGCGTGGCAGGCTTGTGGCGTTATTCCAGCTTAATGTGGTAACCGGCATCCTCCTTGCTTTCCTTTCAAATTATATTATCGCCATCGTCTCCGATCAGACAAGCTGGCGTTGGATGCTGGGCGTTCAGTCGTTTCCGGCTGCCATATTTTTCCTCCTGTTATTCCTGATTCCTGAAACTCCAAGGTGGCTGATGATGAAAAAGAACAAAGCCCTTGCCGTTGAAACGCTGGGAAAACTGGGAGAGAAAAATATCGATGCTCAAATAGCTGCTATCGAAGAGTCCATCACTTCTGAAAAACATATCCGGTCAGAGAAATTGTTTTCCGCGAAACTAAAATTACCCCTGTTGCTTGCTTTTCTGATCGCCTTTTTTAACCAGTTTTCAGGTATCAATGCCATTATGTATTATGCACCCAGGATATTTGAAATGGCTGGACTTGACCGCACTTCGTCATTATTCCGTTCAGTATCGGTAGGTTTTACAAACCTTGTATTTACACTGATTGCCATGATGATCATTGATAAGATCGGGCGTAAAAAACTTCTTCTTACAGGTTCTGTTGGCATGGTGTTTATGCTCCTGCTGGTGTCGCTAGGATTCCTTGTAAAGAGTTTCGGAGGTGCTGCAGTACTGGCGGGACTTATCGGTTTCATAGCCTTTTTCGCCGCCTCACAGGGTGCCGTTATATGGGTTTTCATATCCGAAATATTCCCCAATAAAGTAAGAGCTAAAGGACAGTCGTTCGGAAGTCTTACCCACTGGCTTTTTGCCGCCCTGATTTCATGGGTATTCCCTGTAATTGCTTCGGGAAATCCATTAAATACAGGCTTCGCCTTTATATTTTTCGCCCTGATGATGCTGCTTCAGTTCTTTGTCGTTTATTTCCTGTTCCCTGAAACGAAAGGAAAAGCGCTCGAGCAGATTCAGAACGAATTGGGATTGTAGATCAGCGATCCCCGAGCATCTGGCTGTTCAGCATAATCCTGAACACTAATTCTCTTGAACTTCCCGGAAAGGGATAGAATCCGCCATCATAGGGCTGTATGAACGGTGGCTTTTCATTCAGTATGTCAAAAACTGCACATGAAATATCTAATCCTTTCACCAGTAAATCATGATAAACGAGTGAAAAATTGATAAGATAGTCAGGACCAACCGGACTAACCAATGGATTTTCTTCGCTGTCAACATCCGTATATGCGTATTTCTTTCCGATCAGGACTGCGGATGGATTCAAAGTCATGTGCGGGCCAAGGTTTATGCCTGTATTAAGTGCCAGTTTCTGCCTTGCCAGTGCAAGTGCATCATTGTTGTGACCCGGCACTGCATATAATTCGGGAATTTTGCGGAAAGCCTGTGTATAATATGAATAGTTAAGGGTTAAATAGCCCTTTGAATGAATAACCTTCCATTCAATTTCCATTCCGTCACTTCCTGAATTATCGGTGTTTTTGTACCCCCAGTCGGTTCCCGGATCCCAACCGCCATTATCAAAATACATGATGCTTTTATTAATGGCTATATCAAAAATATTGGCTGTGATGAACATGCTGTTATTCAACCTGTAACCCATTTCAACTTCGGTGATATACGATTTCTCAGGCCTGATACTGTTTGCTACGTCAATATTGCCAATGGCGGGTGACCGGAATGCACTGCTGAAAAGAGCCTTAAAATGAAATTTACCAAAAACACCCGTCAGACCTATTCGCGGGGCTGCAGCCCATCCGTATTTACTGTTATGTTCCGCCCGGATACCGGCTACCATATTAACTTTACCCATTTTCCGGATTCCTTCGGCATACAGGATCAGGTTGTTCAGTCTCAGGTTGCGGCTTGAATCCGAAAAGAAATAACCTGAATCCTCTATACAGTGACCGTAATCAGAATAATATTCTATACCTGCTACAAGGGTTGTTTTATCATCGGGTAAATAATTCGACATTAACGAACCTGCCAGCCTGTTGATTCTGAAATTTCTCCAGTAGTCTTTTTCAAAATAAGGCCTGTTGTATTTGTATTTTAATGAGGGAATTATATTGAGTTTATTATTGATGTGATAATTGTATTTTATCTCACCCAGCGCACTCCTGAATTCGTTTACCGAAGCTTTATTACCTGTAGCACTGTCTTCAAAATAATTATATTGTGTTTTATAATCATCATAAATAAACCGGAAACTGAAAGTGTCATTCGTTGCTGAAAAATTGATCTGCCTTGTGTTAATCTCACTTCCTCCTTCGGAAAGGTCAATTATATTATCATGATTGCTGATATACTCAATGAAAGGCTGATCACTGCGGTTGGCTTTGCCGATAAATTCATGTGCTGCTATGTCCCAGCTTCCGATATTGAAACCGGTGCTTACATTTATATTGTCCCTCGCTGTATTATTTCCGCTAATGCCATATGTGCCTGTAACCCTTGTTCCATTCAGATCCGATCCTTCATCTGTAATAATATTTATAACACCCAATTCAGCCGTGCCTCCATACATAGTTGATCCGGGCCCGCGTATGATTTCAATCCGTTTAATCTGGTCCACCGGAAAGTGATTACCGAACGGAATGTTTGCATAGCTTAACTCATTAACCGGTAAACCGTCAATCATCATCAGGATCTTACCTTCATGCACCCAATTTCCTCTTAATCCGACCCCGACTACTCCCTGCACATCATAGCCGAAATCAAATCCCGGAACCATCCGCAATACATCAATCAGATCCCTGGCTCCTGAATTGGTAATTTCTTCTTTTGTAATAAAGGAAACAATACCGGGAGTTTCACGCGGTGTTAATATCACTTTGGATGCCACACTGGTTTTCAGGTTCAATAATTCATCTATTGAAATTCCCATTTTTTCAGCAAGGAACACCAGGTTTTCCATACTTAAATCAAGCAACTGGTCCTTTGTAAGAAGCCGGATTTCTTCTCTTGTCATCGTTGCGATTTGTGCACTGTCAAGCGTTTGGGCCGAGACACTGCTTAAGCCCTGAATCAGAATAAATGCAGGTATGCAGAAACCGTATTGAATGAGTGATTTTATGCTGTTTTTCATAGTCTTTCAATTTACAACCTTGCCTAAAGAAAACAGGGACGAGAGAACCGTAAGCCCGCAGCTCTCTACATTCGTTTTTGATATTTCAAAAGTTAGTTTTCCGTCCTTATTAATAAAATTGATACCGGATCCTTCTTTGCAGCTTCCGTCTTTTTCAGTTATAACCAGGAAATTCTTGTTTTTTGATAAAGGAACGATTAAGGGTAAATTATCAGTCTTAGAAGCGGTTACATACAGAATGTGACAGTCTTCGATTTCATGTACTGAATTAATTGTGCGGATTTCAATCTGGGAATTGCCAACTTTTTTCTTAAGGGCAATATCGGATAACTCAGCTGCCAAAGGGGTTTTTCCTAAGATCAGAATCAGGAAATTTCCTGGTTTCTGAGGCCAGTCGAGATACCTCGTAAAATTATAAACAAAAATTGATTTCAGCTTTTCCTCCTGGGCATGACATGTGTTACCTGAACCCAAGTATAATGCTGCAAAGAGAAACATCCAGCATACCTTTTTCCGGAACATAATATATAACGTTTGAGTGTTTCAAGCGATTACCGGGTTTGGCAGAACAACACTTCAGTTATGTCTTGCTGAGCGTTTACGCTGAGCTCACGACTTACCTATAACTATGCCCAAAGGTCCATTGGATAAACTCCTTTTTCAACCAGCTTCTGAAGACTGTTCATCACAAGGGGTTTATCTTCTTTATAGGTAACTCCGAACCATTTTTCATCTGTATGCAGGGCTTTAACTTTTGCATCACCCGAACGAATCACTTCGTTCATGGCAAAAGGAATATAAAACTCTGCATCGGGCTTTTCAATATTATTTTTCAGGAATTCTGAGAACTGCTTTTTAAGATGAGTGAACATGCTTGGCCTGAACCCGATAAGATTCATGGAAACAGGTTCCTTCCCGTTAAATGAGACAGCTTTTCCTTCAAGGTCGCCGGTGATCTGGTCGCTGTTCCTTGCTATTTTTTTATGTTCTGCAATGGTTGTCAGGTACCCGTCATGATCAACATGGCAGACGCCTCTTGATACCGATCCTGATTCCGATAAGGTATTGTCGAGCTGGTATGACACAATGCAATATTCCTCAATAGGGCCCTTTTGTTCTGCGGACAGGAATTTACCCATCACTTCATATGAACCGGCGCCATAAAAGTCGTCCGCGTTGATCACTGCAAACGGTGTGTTAATGGCATCTGCGGCCATGAGCACAGCATGGCCGGTTCCCCAGGGCTTTACCCTGTTAGCGGGAAGCGCAAAACCAGCCGGCAGATTACCGAGTTCCTGGTAAACAAATTGAATATCCGCCTTTTTAAAAGCCCGCTTAAGAACAATTTCCCTGAAGTCGTCAACGAATTCACGTCTCACTACCATCACGATTTTTTCAAATCCTGCCCTGATGGCGTCGTAAATTGAATATTCAACTATGGTTTCCCCTGACGGACCAAATCGGTCAACTTGTTTCAGACTTCCATAACGGCTGCCCATCCCGGCAGCCAGGATTAAAAGTGTAGGACGCATCCCTGTTTTTATTGAGTAAGTTCTTTAATTCGTTTTCTTAAATCATTCACTTCCCGGCTCAATTCTTCTTCACGTCGGGCTGATTGCTCCTGTGTAGCCCTCAGCTCTTCCATATTCTGCCTCATTTCTTCTTCCTGTGAAGACATTTCCTCGGCCTGTTGCTGCGACTGTTCAAGTAACAGAGCAGTCTGTATCTGGGCTTTGCTTGACGAAATGGTTGCCGCAATGCTCTCACCGATTCGCTCAATGAATTCAATAACATGAGCCGGGTAATTTTCGAAAGAGGCGATTTCAATCAAACCGTAAATCACATCATTATATACAAGAGGAACAATCAACAGGGCTTTCGGACTGTCTTCGCCGAGACCTGAAGTGATTTTCATATAGTCATGCGGGATATCAGTAAGATAGATTCTCTCTTTTTCCTGGTAACAACGGCCGACAAGTCCTTCACCGATTTCAATGCGCTTTGTTATAAATTTCCGGCGGTCAAAAGCATAACTGGCTTTCATTTCAATGAACAAGTCGTTCTTATCGTTGTCATTGACGATATAAAGTCCGCCCTGGTTGGAATTCGTGTATTTTACGAGATTGCTTATAATATTATAGGAAAGTTCGCCCAGGTCATTTGTATTGGTACGGAGTATATCACTGAATTTAGCAACGCCCTGTGCTGCCCAGTTCCGGTGTTCATCCTCTTCTTTGCGGCGATCTTCTTCATCGGCGGCTTTTTTCAGTTCGTTTCTCATTTCAAGCAAAGAATGACCCAATACGTCTTCATCACTCAACGGTTCAAAATGAGAATCAAAGTTGCCCTTACCAATGTCGACAGAAAAGTTGAAAATGTTTGTCAGGCCTTTTACAAGGTTATTCAGCGCACCGGCCATCTGGCCCAGTTCATCGGTACCTTCTTCAAGCTTGTCTTTGGGAAGAACACCACGGCCCATTGACTGCAGTATGTTTTTGGTGCGGTTGATCGGAACCACAAGTGAATTAATAACCAGTACGCCTACAATAATGGCGCCCACAACAAGGATCAAACCCATAATGAATATCCAGTTCTGAAACCTGTTGAAAGTAGAAAGCATTTCCTGGCGGCCTTTTTCAACGATGGCATCCTGTGATTTTCTTAACTTGTCAATTTGTTGAAGAACTCTGTGCGTCAGAACCATAACATCGCCACCTTCTTCAGTCATGGGGGTTACCTCAAATACGATAAAGGTATCATCATATTTTTCAAGTGAATTCAACTGGCTCATGATGTACTGATGCTTCGGGAACAACGAATCCACGATCACCGAGTCGATATGATACAATTGCTTTCTGAAATTGACACTATCCCATAACTGACTTAACTGTTTAAGGGTATCCATCACCATTTTGTAATCGGTTTCATGGAGGGATTTCAGTTTGAGCTTATCGGGTGTATCCGAAATATGATCAATTGAAACCCATGATTTGATGAGCATACGGGAGTCGCTGATCTTCGTGTACAATTCCGAAATATACTCCTGCGAAGGAGTGTACACGTTCATTATGGTTTCATTGATATTCCGGCTCTTCTCAAGTGTTTTACTTGTAACCCATGCATTGATGATAACAGCAACGGTTATGATACCAAAACCCAATCCGATTTTGGCAGCGATTTTTAGTCTCATGGTGATGACTGTTTTTATTTCTTTAAGAAATTTAAAAAAAATAAAAAAATGACTGACCTATTCTCTTACTACTTTTTCAAAAAAAGGTTTGTTATTTTTTTAAATACTTGTCGATAGCGCAGGATAATTTTTGCAGTGCCTGCTCAAGGATAACACGGGGACAACCGATATTGATCCTCTGGAACCCCTCTCCTTCCCTGCCAAATTGGGGTCCATCATTAAAACCAAGCCCGGCCTCGTGAATCATGAACGATTTCAATTTTTCCGGTCCCATCCCTAATCCTTTGCAATCAAGCCACACCAGATAGGTGGCCTCAGGCACCATCACTTTGATCAATGGGATGTGCCTTTTTATGTATGCCGAAAGGAAGTCGAGGTTTCCCTGCAAGTATTGCATCAGCTGCCGGAGCCAGTCGTCACCGTAATTATAGGCGGCTTCGGTGGCAACATAACCAAAGATATTACCTGCGCCCACGTGCACCAGGTCGAGCATTTTCTCATAACGCTCTCTCAGTTCAGGATTTGAAATGACAAGATATGCCGATGAAAGCCCTGCCAGGTTGAACGTTTTGCTGGGCGACATGCAGGTGATTGTGTTTGCTGCTATTTCACCGGAAAGCCCGGCAGTGGGAATATGCTTGTAAGCTGGATAAACCAGGTCGGAATGTATTTCATCAGAAATCAGAAGCACATTGTGGCGGATGCAGATTTCGGCCACTTTTTTAAGAGTTTCAGCCGGCCAGACCATTCCTCCGGGGTTATGGGGACTGCACAGAAACATCATCCGGGTATTTTTGCCGATCTTACTTTCAAGGTCATCAAAATCCATTTCATACCGGCCGTTTTCAAGGCGGAGCGGATTTTCAACCAGCAGCCTGTTTTGGTTCCTGATTACTGAAAAGAAAGGGAAATACACCGGCGGTTGAATGATAATGCCATCGCCCGGGTTGGTGTATGTCATGATCAGCAGACTCAGGGCCGGAACCACACCCGGGGAAAAGGATATCCATCCCGGCTGGATCTTCCATTGGTGATGGCGCAGGTTCCACTGAACTATGGAATCGAAATAGGAATGCGGAGTAATGCTGTAACCGAGAATTTCATGTTCAAGCCTTTTCTGAATCGCCCCGATAACAAAATCAGGTGTCCTGAAATCCATATCAGCCACCCACATCGGAATCACCGAATCATTCCGGAATACAACTTTTCGCAGATCATATTTTACACAATCGGTTTGCTCGCGGTTAACGATTTCATCAAAATTATAATGCATACACTTCGGATTCAGTTCACTAATTTAGGTATTTTTGTACAAAACCATTGCGTGATCCCTGTTAAACCTAAGAAAAGCCTTGGTCAGCACTTTCTGACCGATAAAAACATAGCCCGGAAAATTATTGCCGGATTAACATGGAACGGCTACAATAATCTGATCGAAATTGGTCCGGGTATGGGAGTGCTCACTGAATTTTTGCTTGAATTGCAAAATAAAGAAATCCGCTTTCTTGAAATTGACAACGAATCAATTGACTACCTGCAGGGCCGGTTTCCTGGTTCCGCTGATAAAATAATAAGGGCTGATGCACTGAAAACCGATCTGAGTTCGATTTACGATGAACCTTTTGCAGTGATCGGCAATTTTCCCTATAACATTTCAAGTCAGCTGTTCTTTAAAATTCTTGAAAATAAAGACCTTGTTAAGGAAACCGTTTGCATGATCCAGAAAGAAGTGGCAGTGCGACTGGCGTCACCACCAGGAAGCAGGGATTATGGTATTCTGAGTGTTCTGTTGCAAGCCTGGTACAACATCGAATACCTGTTTACAGTTCCTCCCCAGGTATTTATCCCTCCTCCCAAAGTGCAGTCGGCTGTAATCAGGCTTACCCGCAATCAAAACAACCAGCTCGGTTGCAACGAAGAGTTATTTAAGAAAGTGGTGAAAACGGCGTTTAACCAGCGCCGCAAGACCCTCCGGAATTCAGTTAAAAGTTTGTTACCCGATGATCCGGGAGATCCTATTCTGCAGAATCGGCCTGAACAACTTGGGGTGGGTGATTTTGTGCGACTTACGTTATTGATAGAAAAGGAAGGTTAAGGATTTCCGGATGTTTTCGGGAATGCATATTAACATATCTCAGAAATTAGGTATTTTTGATTACTCGGAAATCACAAGTTACTAACCAAGCTAATCAACTATGAAAAAATCTATTGTTTTATTTATCCTGTTATGTTTTGTTTCAGTGACATTCAGCCAGGTGATAGACGGCGAAAAAACACTTAAAACAAGAACAGCCGATACCCTTATCGGATGGAAAAAAGGAGGTGTGGTAAATATAAGTACCGCGCAGACTTCATTGACAAACTGGGCCGCCGGAGGTCAGAGTTCTATGGCTGTTAACGGCCTGCTGAATATATATGCACACAATAAACAGGAAAAAACACTCTGGGAAAATTACTTGATTTTAGGATACGGAACATTAAAACAGAAGTCAACCGGCTGGTGGAAAACCGATGACCGGATCGATCTTACATCCAAGTATGGCCGGGAATTAACAAACAAACTATATGCAGCCGGACTGTTCAATTTCAGAACACAAATGGCAACCGGTTACAATTACCCGAACGACAGTGTAAAAATCTCCGACTTCCTTTCGCCGGGATATTTGTTGTTTGCAGTCGGACTCGATTATGTACCGCTGCCCAATTTTACCCTGTTCTTTGCCCCGCTCACCTATAAGCTGACAATTGTTAGTGATGACGTACCGGCCGAAGCCGGTGCATTCGGCGTAGACCCGGGTGACCACACAAAGGCTGAATTCGGAGGATATATAAGGGCATCCTATCAGAAAAACCTGATGGAAAACGTAGCCCTGCAGACCAAGATTGATCTGTTCACCAATTACCTGAAGGACTTCGGTGTTGTGGATGTGAACTGGGAAACCATGCTTTCTTTCAAGGTAAATAAATACATATCCGCCACGCTTTCTACACAGCTGTTATACGACCAGGATATAACGATCAGAAAGGAAGTTGATCCGGGTGTTTTCGAGGAATACAATTCCAAAGTCCAGTTCAAGGAAGTGCTTGCAATCGGTTTGTCCGTTCAATTTTAAACCTAAATAGAAACAACCAATGAAAATTTTACAGGAATTCAAGCAGTTTGCCATGAAAGGCAATGTAGTTGACATGGCTGTCGGTATCATTATCGGTGCTGCTTTTGGCAGAATCGTGAGTTCTCTCGTAAATGATGTGCTTATGCCACCGCTCGGCCTTGCCATTGGCGGAGTCGATTTCACAGAACTCAAAGCCGTATTGAAACCTGCAACCCTCGATGCGGCCGGCAATGCAGTACAGGCAGTTACCCTGAATTACGGTGTGTTTGTACAAACCATTATTGATTTTATCATAGTGGCATTTGCTATTTTCATGCTGGTTAAAGGTATGAACAGCCTTAAAAAGAAAGAAGAGGCAGCACCAGCTGTTCCTCCGGCACCCACTACCGAGGAAAAACTGCTTACAGAAATCAGAGACCTTCTGAAAAAGTAAAAAAAGAACCCCGGAAATACCGGGGTTTTTTTATATTTCATTCCCTATTCATCAATTACTCAACGATAATAAATCTGTTATCATTGAAATCGTTCGTTTCATCAGAAAAAAAAGTGCAGAATACATTTATTTCATATACTTGTATTGAACATTTCATTATCCCATGGAGATCATTTCATTGCCCCCTTCCAATTACTCACCCCTTGTGGATTTCAATCCTTCGGGCGTGCTTTCAATAAAAGGAAGATCTCTTATGATTGATGCTGCCGGTTTTTATGAACCTCTCATCCGGTGGATACAAGAACTTGATGCTGAAACCATTCACTTTTCAATTGAAGTGGATTATTTCAATACGGCATCCATGAAAAGACTGATGGAAATGTTAAAAATGCTGGACTCCCGGAACAACATGAAGGAGTTTGTTGTATATTGGGGCTTTGAACAAGATGATGAAGACGTCCTGTTCAAAGGCCAAATCCTGGAAGAACGATTAAAGAATGCCAGGTTCCTGTTCAAGGAACTTACAGGAGTTTAATTTAAAATTACACTATGGAAAAAACTTGTACTTGTCCAATAATTGAAGATTGTACCGTGTACGTCAACGATCTCACTCATAACGAAATTGTAGGTCTCACATACCGCGATCTGTATTGCCTGCAGGTTAACAAAAAATATAAAAACTGCAAACGTTACCTGGCATACAGGATACTGGGCAAGCCGGCGCCCCGCAATGTTTTGCCGAATTCCAGCATAAAGCTGGAAGAGCTCCGGTAAGACTTTTCAAACCCTAATCTTCCTTCCTGCTTACCAACATATAAAAGTCATTTTCAAGGGGTAAATAACCCTGGTCATAACAGAAATAGTACACGGTTCCGGTTCGTGTGGTGTAGATATTGGTTATAAAGCCAAAGTCAAAACCCTTTTTTACAAGCCGTGACCTGTGTAGCCTGATTTTCCCTTCAGGGTTCAGGGAGGCCATGATATTCCTGTTCCTCTTCAGAATACCATTTATTTTTCTTACATACTGGCTGCCTGCCACGCTTTTCAGCTTGTTGTTGTAAGTATTCCGGCAAGCGTCGGAACAAAATTTCTTATCGGTGCGGCCATGCAGGATTTCGCCGCATTCAAGACAGTGTTTCTCCATAACGCAACATATTGGATTTCTGATATATAATCGTTTGTACACGTGTACAAACATTTACTTTCGCTTATAAACGACAATAAACTCGTATTAACCGAATAACCGCGCCGGCTGTAGGTTACTTTGAACTGTCAAATTGAACTCTTAAAACCAACAGTTTTTTAACATCTAAATTTACGTATTATGAACAATTTACGCAACAAAGTTCAGTTGATCGGTAACCTCGGTCAGAACCCCGAAATCAGGACCTTTGATAACGGAAGGTCGATGGCAAAGTTTTCTTTGGCCACCAGTGAATCATATCGTGATTCAAGCGGCAAGAAAATCCTCGAAACGCAATGGCATAATATTGTCGCATGGGGACCGATTGTGAAAACGATCGAAAAGCATTTCCTGAAAGGAACCGGCATTGCACTTGAAGGAAAACTTATACACAGGGTTTGGGAGGATAAGGAAGGGAAGAAAAGATTTATTACGGAAGTGGTGCTTAATGATTTCATGCTCCTGAAACCGAAAGAAGCTGAAACTGAGGAATAGAAACGTTACGAAAGACCTGACAGCGTCCGGAGGACCTGTCAGCGTCGTTTAAGTATGACCTGACAGAATCTTAAAGACCTATCAGAGTGATTTCTGTATCAAGATAATGCTAAGAAACTAACGCTGACAGGTCCTCCGGACGCTGTCAGGTTATTTCAGGTTGATGATGATCTCCGCAAATGATCCGACTACTAAATCAGCGCCGGCGGTTGTAAGTTCGGCCTCTGTAAATCCGGTTGTTATGCCGGTCACATAGCAGCCGGCTGCCTTTGCCGAAAGCACCCCGTTCGGAGAATCTTCGATAACAAACGCTTGTGCAGGCTTTATATTAAGTTTCCTGATGGCCATAAGATAGGGATCGGGATGAGGTTTGTGATTTTGCGTATCCTCTCCCATCTGCACCACATCAAACCACTTAAGGAACCCGAATTTTTCTTCCGCCGCCATCAGATCAGCTTTGGTGGCTGAAGTAACGACAGCCGTTTGTCTGAACATTTTCCTGGCGTGTTCCAGGAAGTCCATTGCCCCATCCACAAGCCTCATCCCATGGATGATTCCGAAATAGGTTTTTCTCTTGGATGCATCCATCTCTTCCGCTGTATATTTATGGATCGTAAGTTCAGCCGATACATATTTCCAGAAGGCCATGTCGGTTTTACCCTTGAATTCATTGAAGATGCCTTCTGGATAATCAATGCCATACCGGTTCAGAGTAATTCTCTTGGCTTCTGCATGCAGATCTTCACTGTTTATGATAACCCCGTCAAGATCGAAAATAATGGCATCAAATTGTTTTACAGGCATTCTACAGTTTAAATTACAGGTAATTACAAAAATATCGTTTTTTAATGTAACTTGCCTTTTCTGAATTTGTTCGCAGTAAAATGATGAAAGAATCAAAAATGACCGGCTGCCCGTTCTGTAGTGAATCAGTGAGACAATCTGCCTATTATTCGAACGGCGAATTCATTGCAATATATAACATCGCTCCTGTACTCCCCGGTCATTCACTCGTTATCCCTGCCACACATTATACATCAATTATGGCGCTAGATAACACGGCTCTTAACCGTTTTTTTGAAACAGCCCGGACAGCAGTGAAAATCCTGATGAAAGCCTTCAATACCGATTCATTCGACTGGTCAATACAGGAAAAACCTGAGGCGGGACAAACGATTGAGCACCTTCATCTTCACATTGTTCCAAGGCTGAAGGGCGATCTGAAAAGACCGGGCGATTGGTACCCGCTTCTACAGGATAATGACGAAGTGATAATCGACAGTATAGAACGAGCCAGGCTGAATCCTGCAGCCATGGAACAAATTGTGACCGAATTAAAACGAATTGCAACCACAATATCCTAATATTCACCTTAACATTTCACACCATGAAATTATTAAAACTGTCAGCCTGGATTTGTGCTATTTTGGCCTTGATGCTAATGATTCTCGGAGCAGTCTCCCTTCTTCTCGGCAATAATTTACTCGGCGTAAGGCATGAAGCCAACTTTTTCATTGTCGCCAACAGCTTCCTCCTGCTGGGCATTTTAAGCGTACTCGCCTTTCAGGGATGTAAGAAGAGTGATTAGTGATTAGTGATTAGTGATTAGTGACTGGTGACTGGTGGCTGGTGACTGGATGCCGGATGCTGACAACGGAGCGTCCTTAAGGCCCTATCGTCACAATCGTCCCTAAAGTCTCTGCCGCCCGATTGCTGAATACCATTTCCCCTTCGGTGGCACCGGGTCATACCCGTGTGTGCCCCAGGGATTACATCGTAAAATGCGCCAGATGGCCAGCAGGCTGCCCTTGAAAATGCCGTGAATCTTCAGAGCGTCAATGGCATATGACGAACAGGAGGGGATATGCCTGCAGGTCTTGGGCAACAAAGGCGAAATCGCATACTGGTAAATGCGGATCGGAATGATCATTAACCAGATAATACCCTTTTGCAGGTTATTCAGTATTTTCATACTAATCGCCTGAATATTCCACGAAATTACGGGGAGTCTCGTATAGCACAACCTGTATGGTGTAGGCTTTGCTGATTTGCTGCCGGATTATGTTCCATATGCTTACGGCAATATTTTCAGCGGATGGAATGGTATCGGCAAATTCGGGTACATCCAGGTTAAGGTTCTTGTGATCATACCGGTTTACAACATGTTCATCCACTATATCCTTCAGTTTCTTCATATCAAAAACGTAACCCGTTTCAGGATCCACTTCCCCGGTGAGTTTCACTACAAGGTCATAATTATGGCCATGGTAATTGGGGAGACTGCATAATCCGAATATTTCCTCGTTTTTCCGGTCATCCCATGATTTATTATAGATCCGGTGAGCCGCATTGAAATGCGCTTCACGACACACTGTGACTTTCATGATTCAATTGATTTAGTCATTACTTCTGATACCGGTCTCTTCTTTTCAAATAACGTGGCAGCATCCAGGATGTTTTCCGGCCTTCCCATCAGATATACAAGATCTCCTTTTTCAATCAGTGTTTCCGGGTCGGGATTGTCATACAGTTCTTTCCGGCGCACCATGGCTGCTATGGTTACCCCGTATGTATTGCGGAGCTGCATTTCAACAAGACTTTTTCCTATAACCGGAGATCTGTCATCCACCTTTACCGCGGTGATTTCAATGTTCGCCAGGTCTTTCAACGTTGCCAGGTCCGATTTGCCGTTTTTCTCCTGGAAAATCCCGTAATTATCATTGCGGATGCGGTTAATCAGCTGATCGATCTCACGGCGTGGTATCAGCAGTTTTGCCAGCACCCTGTCGAACAACTCGATTGAGGTTTCAAATTCCTCGGGTATGACTTTATTGGCACCGGCTGCGTATAGATCTTCAATGTCTTCAACCCGCTTGGTGCGAACTATTATATAGGCATTGGCATTAAGAGTCCTTACATTTTCAATCACAGCCATCGCCGTTATCATATTCCCTATTGAAATGACTACAATATCTGCTTTATCGGTATACGCTTTCAGTAAAATCGGCTCGTTTACTGCATCGCCATAAACCACATGTTCACCTTTTAATTGGCGTTTCCGCACCTCTTCGGGATCAAAAATTACTGAAACGTAGGGGAGTTTAAACTGTCTCGCCATTTTTGCCAGGTTCAATGCTCTTGAATCTTTTCCAATAAAAACAAGGTGCCCCCTGATTTCAGGAATATCGATTTCCGGCAACGGAAAAATTCCTTCCACCACCTTTTTCGGAAGATTCAGACGCCTGAGAAGGAATTCGGAAAAAGGTCGTGAAAATTTCATCAGCAGCGGGGTAAGTGCCATTGAAATCACCGCCACTGCAAGGAATAACTGGTAATGGAATGGGGTTAGCAAACTGTATGTCAATCCTAGTGAGGCCAGCAAAAATGAGAATTCCCCGACCTGGCTCAGTGCAATACCCACCATGATGGTACCCCTGAATGTATGTCCCAGCAGAAATGCCGTGGTTGAAGCCAGAATTGACTTAAAAAACACAACAAGGAAGACGGTCAGAATAACCAGGCCCGGATGATCAGCCACAAACCGCAGGTCAAGCAAAATACCGACGGAAATGAAAAAGAAACTTACAAACAGATCTTTGAGTGGTATAAGGTTTCCGAATGCGCTCTGACTGTAATCGGTATCAGAAATCATCAACCCGGCAAGGAACGCACCGAAAGCAAGCGACATACCCATCTTTGCCGTAAGAAAAGCTACGCTGAGACAAATCAGGAGCAGGGCCATCATAAACAGTTCCTGGTTTTTCGTAAGCGCTATGGCATGAAGAAGCCTTGGCATCAACCAGCGATTCCCGACATAAATAAATACTACAATAGCCACAGCTTTCAGCGCCAGAAACCACAAAGAACCCGTTTCAGCATGTTGTCCGCCAAGGATAGGTGTAAACAAAAGCAGCGGAACAAGCAGCAGGTCCTGGAAGATCAGGATGCCCAGAACAGTGCGCCCGTAATTGGAGGTTAACTCCGAACGCTCCTGCAATATTTTAAGCACTATGGCGGTGCTGCTCAGCGCCACAAGGAAACCCATGAAAAGAGAGCCCTTCCATTGTAATTCGTACATCCGGGCTATGAACATGGTAACCACAACCGTAAAAACAAGTTGCAGGAAACCACCCAGAAAGACTATTTTCCTGATCTTCAGAAGATGGTTCAGTGAGAATTCTATTCCGATGCTAAACAGGAGCATTACCACTCCGATTTCGGATACAAGCTTGATATTGTTATGTTCACCTATGATACCAAGGGCATATGGGCCGGCAATGATGCCCGTCATCAGGTAACCAAGGATGGTGGGAACTTTAATTTTCGAGAATACATAATTCACCACGGTCGAGAGAGCAAAGATGATCACTATGGCTTTAAGAAGGCCGAGTTCCATAATGCGTGGTTTTGCCTATAAAGATACGTCGTCAGGATTTGTTAAGCAAGATAAAATCCTGTTCGGTATTAACATTCAAAAACATCGGCCGGCTGCTTCCCGTGTGAATCAACGTGTATGTCGATTGCATAATGAAATCCCGCATGCTGTATTGTCCTTCCGACAAACAACGGTTTAATCCATCTATAACTCTTTTATTATATAATGCGCACAATGGCTCGAGGCTTCCGTCTTCATGTACAGGAACAACTACATCGTAACCGGCTTTCCTGTCAAGCATACTGCGCATGAAACCCGGGTCAATGAGCGGCATATCGCACGATAAAACAAGGTTCCATTCTGTTATAGAGTGTAAAAGGGCCGTCCAGATCCCAGCCATTGATGCGTTTATTGAAAACTCATCGGGGAATACTTCACAACCTGTGAATGCATATTCGGTCTTATTTGCACTGATGATAACTTTTGAACATACCTGACTGAGTAATGAAACAGCATGAGTTACAAGAGGCATCCCCTTGTATAGCAACAGGGCTTTGTCGGTTCCCATGCGACTGCTTTTGCCACCGGCAAGAACGATACCGGTTATCCTTTCATTTCCCGTGCTTGTCAATTCCATAAAGCATCATCAGTGAGTGCTCCATTGTCGGCAATATTTCGGCCATGTATTCACGTACGGCCTTGGGACTTCCCGGAAGGGCATAGATAAGGCTTTTCCCTGCCACACCGGCAATACTGCGGCTCAGCAAGGCATTTGGAAACTGCATGCCGTATTTTACTCGGATCAGTTCCATGATACCCGGTATTTCCTTAACGAGCATCGGCTTTAGCACTTCAGGTGTGATATCGCGTGGACCAATGCCGGTACCACCTGTAGTAATGATGAAATCAGCTTTGCCTGTAATATGCCCGCTTAAAAGCTCTTTTAGTACATCCGCTTCATCCGGGATAATTTTAAGTTCGAAAGATACAGGCCTGCCGGTTGATTCAAGATATTTCCGCATCATTTCATGAATTGCCGGTCCGCTTTCATCGGCATATTCTCCGGAATATGCTCGGTCACTCAGAGTGACAATCTTAACAACAAGAGTTTTGGGCTCGTAAATCAGCTCATTACCCGGCCTCAGGGTACCACCACGGATTACACGACAGAATATGCCTTCACGGGGCATCACGCAATCCCCGGTTTGCCTGAATATGGCACAGTTGTCGCCATGACATTTCTTCCCTATCTGGGTTACCTGTAATTCGAGGTCACCGCTTGTCAGCCTGTCGAGGGGGTGCATTGAAAACAACGGATAACCCAACGTGGTGATATTCTCTGCGAATTCACCAAAATGATAAGGTCTGCCGAAGGCCTGATTCATTTTTTCAATGCTTTCGAGCCCCAGCAGGCTGACCTGCCTGTGCCAAGAACCGGCATGGGCATCGCTCACTATGCCTTTATCATTAAGCTCAATCTTTTCAACCGGTTCTTTGACCGTTCCTTTCTGTTTCGAAATGTTTACCGAAACAACTTTGATAGGTTCCATGTTATGCAATGATTGCGGATTTTTTCTTTTCAATCAGCCGTATGGTAACAATCTCCATTTGCTTATCCACTGCTTTGCACATATCATAAACGGTAAGCAGTGCCACGCTAACGGCAGAAAGGGCTTCCATTTCGACACCCGTTTTGCCCGTGCATGAAACTTCGCTGATGATCTGCACGCCGCCCTCTTCAACGGAGGCGATCACCGAAATATGATCCAGACTGATGTTGTGCGACAGGGGAATAAGTGATGACGTTGATTTGGCAGCCTGAACGCCTGCAATTTCAGCAACAGTGAGTACATCGCCTTTTATCATGGCATTATCTTTGACAAGAGCAAGGGCTTCATCACTGATTTTGATAAATCCCGTGGCCCTGGCAATTCTCTTTACCACAACCTTATTGCCCACATCCACCATGCGGGCTTTTCCTGTTTCGGTTGTATGGGATAGCTTCATAGTCTGTTTGTCTGTTAGTGTTAGTAAAAGCCGTCATTGCGAGGAGCTTGACTGATTCTTGATTATAATAATATTTATGGCGACGAAGCAATCTGCCAGCACAGGAAAACCCTTGCTAAGTGTGACTCTTTTGGCATCGCCCTTCCTGTTCGTGCAGATTGCTTCGTCGCATTTACATACTTCATAATGAATTCAATATTCTGGCTCCTCGCAATGACGGCAGTGTTCATCCCCCAATATTATAAAATGCCCCTTTACGGTTAAAGCAGCCTTTCAGTGGTTTGGCATTGAGCGCTTCTGAAAAAGCTTTCTCAGCACCCAGTTCTCTCACTGAATATTCATTTTCACTGAAAAGACAAGGCTTGATCCTTCCGTTGGCAGTAAGCCTTAATCGGTTGCAGACAGAACAGTTACCGCCTTCACCGCCTTCAACAATTGAGAACTCACCCGATTTCAGGTCCATTTGCCGTATAAACCTTACTTCCAATCCCTTTTTATGGGCAAATTCCTTTACCAGATGTGCGTCTTCTTCAGTTGAACTGAGGCCTGTAACACAGTTTATTTTCACTGGTGTCAGTCCTGCTTCAAGGGCTTTATCTATTCCCCTGTACACATCGGCAATTTCTCCACCCCTGGTGATATAGCTGTACCGCTCAGGATCGGTCGTATCCAGACTTATATTAACCCTCTGCAAACCTGCCATTTTAAGCGGCCCGGCGAATTTGTCCAACAGCACGCCGTTTGTCGTCATGGCCAGATCGTTTATACCTTTAACCGACGCCAGCATGGCAACCAGATCAACAATTCCTTTTCTGACGAGGGGTTCACCCCCGGTGATCCTGATTTTATCAATACCCATTGATACCGCCACCTCAACCACATTCCTGATTTCTTCAAAGGAAAGGATATCCTCATGGTTCATCAGCTGAATCCCATCTTCAGGCATACAGTACCGGCAACGCAGGTTACAGCGGTCGGTCACCGAGATCCTCAGGTAATGAATATGTCGGTTATACTGGTCGTACATAAACCAATTGACCTTTATAATACTCTGAAATGCCTTCAGGAACTTCCATAATTCCATCAGCCATAGTGTAAGCCTGGATATGAGCCGAACCGTGGTATTCAAGCGGCAGGGCGGTTCCCTGCCAGGTGATTCTTACAGGAATAAAAAACAGGCTATCCGATTTTTTCCTTTTGTAAGAGCTTTCAAGGGGCATCAGCATTCTTCTGAGCGGTTCTATGCATCCGGTAAGACGGTTCAGAAGAGGTCTTACAAAAACTTCAAATATAACGTATGACGAAACGGGGTTTCCGGGAAGACAGGCAATGTACCTGTCCTCTTTGCGGGCAAGCAAAAAGTGTTTGCCCGGCTTCATATTAAGTCCGTGAAACAATGTTTCGGCACCCAGTTCTTTCAGCACATCAGGAATATAATCATAATCGCCCACCGACACACCACCTGAAACTAAGATTACTTTAAATGATTCAAGGGCGGATGAAATGATATGGGAGATTTTATCTTTTTCGTCTTCCACAATTCCCAGGTAACTCGTTATAGCGCCATACTGGATGCATTGTGCAAGAATCTGGTACCCGTTACTGTTCCTGATCCGGCCGGAACCGGGTTTTACATCCGGTTCGGTGAGTTCCGTTCCGGTTGATATGATGGCCACTTCAGGAGTTTTATACACCTCAGGCATGATACATCCGGTTGCTGCAAGCATGGCAACATGTGCAGGAAGAAGCTTTGCACCGGCAGGCACAACCACATCACCTTCTCTCACATCTTCACCCTGGCAGCAGATATTGCTGCTGCCCGGTTCGACAACACACCGAACGAGGTCACCCTGGATAACGGCATGCTCCTTCATCAGTACAAAATCGGCACCTTCCGGAATCATCCCACCCGTCATGATACGCGCACACTGCCCCGGGCCGATTTTCTTCTGAGGTTTTTTGCCGGCAGGAAGCTCCTCAACTATCTTGAGAATCCCGGAAAGGTCGGAAAACCGGCAGGCGTAACCATCCATTGCCGACTTATTGAACGGGGGCATATCGGTGTCCGACAATACATTCTTTGCCAGCACTCTTCCCAGACAGGCGGTTAAATCAACCATTTCAGCTGTAAGCGATACCGGGAGCCGGTTAATTATTTCAAGCGCTTCTTCGTATGATCTCATTTTCTGAACTGCCATTGATCGTTTTCTGTATATATGTTTTTTTCTTCCGGAATAAAAGCCGTCCCGTTAAAATCCATCCACAAATGATCATATGCTGTTAACGGTTCCAGTGAGGCTTTGATTTGTTTCCGGCCGCTTTCATTCACTATCACAAAAAGCCCGGGTTTAATCACATGTCTTAGCCCTCCCGATTCACAAATGATATAATGGTTTACCGACAATTCTGACAGCAACGGAACCAGTTCAGTGAGTTCCTTATCATCCGCCATGATATATAATGATTGGAGTGCTCCTGCAGCAAGCATCCTGGCGCTGTCTTTTCCTGAAGTCCGGCTGTCCTCCTCAACTATTGAAATTCCGTTTGAACCTTCATGTTTATGCGGACTTATCTTGATTGCAACAACCGGGGCAATAGCACCAATCCGGCTGATGAGACGGCAGGCAAGCGTTGTTTTGCCTGATTCACGTCCGTTACCTGCAATCAAAAGAATCCGGGGAAAATAATAATCTTCCATTTTCAGTATACAAACAATTTAATACTGGCCATGAGCAACACGGCTGCAAGAATATATTTCAGTTTTCCCTGCTGAAGCTTTTTGCTTCCCATCCAGGAGCCGGCTATTCCGCCGAGAATTCCTGTAATAATCCACACAACAAGCCTTTCATCATACTGAAAACCTTTCATCATAATGGCTGCCATACCGGATAAAGAATTTAGAAAGATGAACAACGATGAAACGGCAGCAGATTCTTTTACTTTCGCCCAATGAAAAAGAATCAGCAGAGGACTCAGAATAATTCCCCCTCCTATACCGATCATACCTGAAAAGAAGCCAAGCACGGCTCCGATTAATAGCGCTATGAACACCGGAGGTTCCGAAGGTTTATCGGTTATCGCGCCGGGCACAAACAACATACGGGCTACTGCAAACAGAAGGAATACCGCCAGTATCATTTCATATACCTGTGGGCGGACAGGAAAAGATGCACCCAGGAAGGCCATGGGTACAGATGATACAACAAACGGCAACACGAGCCGCCACTTAAAATAGCCTGCCTTTGTAAAGGCTATGAAAGAAATAGCTGAAACAAAGAT
Organism: Bacteroidales bacterium; assembly: GCA_035299085.1. Lineage (NCBI taxonomy): Bacteria > Pseudomonadati > Bacteroidota > Bacteroidia > Bacteroidales > Bacteroidales bacterium. The sequence continues at coordinate 46,395 of DATGXG010000040.1, forward strand.
GTTGAGGGTAAGTGAAGTGGATTTCATAAGTACCGGGGCAACACTGAATAGTGCCATTAAAGCAAGATAACCACTGGCTCCGCCGTGGCCCACGGAAGAATAAAGGAATGCTATTACAAATAGCAATGCAATAAACAGGTATTCCATACTGATCTCCTTTCCAAATTCAGGAATGACTCCATCGGGAGGCTCAGTCGTTTCCGTCTGAACCCATCGGTTTTCAGTTCATGTGATTGACATTTAGAAATGAAAACTCGGAGAAACAGCGTAAAAATAAACTATTTTTTAATCGTCAGGATAATTCGGGAAAACGTTTTTCGAGATCGAGGAACTGGTCGAGACTTTCAATACCTATTGTAAAGCACGACATATAATCCTGTGCCAGCGCGTACTTAATACATTCATCCTTGCGGTCGATCAGTTTACCCACACCGAATATTTTCATACCCATGATAACCTTACCGGATTGTTTCATTTGCTTTAAGATGGGTACAACAGTGGGTACCTTATCGTCCATGGAAACGCCGGCCGGATTGATCCGTGCCAGGTCAATCTGAACCCAGGGAGTTTCAGCGGCGGTTTTAAGGGCTTCCAACGTATGGCATGAAACGCCGTGTGCTTTAATTATCTTTTTCTGGCGTGCCTGTTCGAGCACTTCCATGGCACCTGCTTTTTCTTTTGGCCAGTCCTTGTTCACCATGCAATGCAGCAGGAGTATATCAATATAATCGGTGCCCAATTCCTTTCTGAACCTGTCGAGGTCTGCCTTCATTTCTTCTTCGGTGGAAGCGTGGGTTTTGGAAAGGATCACAACCTTTTCACGGGGGACCCTTTTCAGAGCCTCTTTCAGGTGCGGATGTGAGCCGTACTGATCAGCTGAATCCCAGAAGATCACTCCCCTGTCATAGGCAGCCTGCAGCAAATCAGCCACACCGCTTACACCCAGCTGGCGGGTCTGATTTGAATTCTGTGCCCAGCCGTTTGTTCCGGTTCCCATGGCCATTCTTGAAACCTGGATACCTGTATCGCCAAGAATAACTTTATCGGATATATACTTTTTACCGGGTTCAGGAACAGCCTTTAAACTCATTGGAGCCATTGCGGCCACGCTTGCCGTTACGGCAGCACCCTTGATGAAACTTCTGCGATCCATATGCTTATTCGGGATAGGTTTATGTATTTAAATTTATAA